>JAGHTI010000048.1 GCA_018065415.1 Candidatus Equicola stercoris | reverse complement strand
TTATATATGAAGAAATTTCTCATTATAATACTCGTATGCTGCTGTTTTTCAGCAGTAAGTGCACAGGAAAAGCAGACGGTGCAAAACCGTCCATACATAGACCTGCGGAAGATTCATTACGGAATACTATTCGGTGTGCACATGCAAGACCTTATGCTTAATAATGTTGGTGTGCAGGAAGATGGTAGCGAGATTGTGGCTGACGTTGACAGTTGGAATCCGGGATTTACTGTCGGGGTACTGGCAGAACTACGTCTGTCACGACATTTCTCATTTCGTGTTGCACCTTCCATGCATTTCGGGCAAAAACATCTCAAGTTCATAAATCTGAAAGAATTTGACGAAGCAGGGCGAAACGTCACGATGCAACAAGACTTGAAAAGCACATACGTTGCATTGCCTTTAGATATCAAATTCGCATCCGAGCGTTACAACAACGTACGACCTTACATCATAGGAGGTGTTACGCCAATGCTGAATCTCACAGGAAAGAAGCAAGACATCCTGCAGTTGAACAGAAGTGATGTTTTTCTCAATATAGGATTAGGATGTGATTTTTATCTGCCGTTCTTCAAGCTCATCCCTGAACTCCGTTTCTGCTACAGTTTGGGAAACTGTCTTGACAAGGACCATGCAGATGAACTCACAGATGAAAACCTCAGACGCTATGCCCGTTCCGTTGATTCTGGTCGTAGCAAGATGATTATTCTCACGTTCTACTTTGAATAAAGAATAATTATTCGTATTTTTGCACGCACTATTATAATAAGGAATATGAAGACAAAGTCTTTTATCATATTTATCACTTTAATTTTATGTCTTTCTTCATGCCAGCAGATGAAACGCTATAAGGCACAGTGGGGAGATGCTGAAGACAAAATCGAACTCGGCAAACAATATGAGTACGGCAATGAAGTAGCAAAAGACTTAAAAGAGGCTGTAAGATGGTACCAGATGGCATCTGACGACGAAAATGCAGAAGGACAATACCTGTTAGGATTGTGTTATGCTGAGGGAAAAGGGGTAACGGAAGATGACAAGGCAGCTCTGAAATTATTTACACTGTCAGCAGAGCAAGGATATGCAGCAGGAGAATATGAACTGGCACGTGCTTATTGGAATGGATGCGGAACAGTTCCAAATTATGCTAAAGCAGCAGAACTATTCAAGAAAGCCGCTGAGCACGGTAATGCAGACGCCATGCTCCGTATAGGAACAATGTATTACAATGGTGAATTTGTAAACCAGAACATGGGACTTGCAATAAAGTATTTCAAGAAAGCAATTGAAAAAAATATATCTGCAGCCAAATATCAGTTAGGTCTATGCTATGCATACGGACATGGCACAAAAAGGGATGAACAGAAAGCGTTGCAACTATTTTCCAAAGCTGCAGACGAAGGAGTTGCCGATGCACAGAACAAAATGGGAGAATGGTTGGAAAATGGCATTGCCTGCGACCCTAACCCAGCAAAGGCTGTTGGCTATTACCAACTAGCAGTTGGGAAGAAACATGCTGTAGCTGAATACAATCTCGGTGCATGCTATTACTATGGCAACGGTGTTCCAAAGAACTATGCCAAAGCATTCAAATATTTCAAAGCCGCTGCGGAAGAAGGTGTAATACCTGCAGAGTATTATTTGGGTATTTGCTATTTTCAAGGTGAAGGAACAAAGAAAGATAAGGAGCAGGCTATCAAATGGCTGAGGATTGCAGCCGAAGATGGAGATAGTGATGCCTTGAACATACTATTACAGATAGACACCTACAACCAAAAACTATCTGAATACAACAGTAATGGTTACTATCTTGTCGTTAACGAAGACGCCATGAAAGAAGAATTTACGGAAGAAGAGTTGAGGGCTTCCGGAGATTCCACATTGATCCAATAGAATACAGTTTAGTGGTTTGGTTTAATAACGATACACTGCGTTACGATAACTTGTCGTAGTGAAGCTTCTCGTAGCCCTTCGACAGGCTCAGGACAGGCCGAAGGCGTACCGTTATCGTAGGCGAATTATCAATTATTTGGAATATATAAAATCGGAGAAACTGTCAGGATTTATCTTGGCTCTGTTTCTATCCTTTTCACTCAATATCGCCTTATCCATAGGAATCCGCCAATCTATATTCAGATTCTCATCAAGAAGCTGTATTCCCGCGTCTGCCTCTGGATGGTAGAACTCGTCACATTTATATTGGAAGATAGCCGTATCGCTAAGTACGGCAAAGCCATGTGCGAACCCCTTTGGTATAAAAAACTGCCGATGATTATCTGCAGATAGTTCCACTGCAACATGCTGAAGGAACGTAGGACTACCCTTGCGTATATCAACAGCCACATCCAACACGCACCCTTTCACCACACGTACAAGTTTGCTTTGCGTATATGGCATCTTCTGATAATGCAATCCACGAAGAACTCCATACGAAGACATTGACTCATTATCTTGTACGAAGTTAACCTTACTTCCAATTATCGGAACAACCTGTTCATCAAAATCTCTTTGGGAAAAAGACTCAAAGAAATAGCCACGTTCATCTAAAAATACACGCGGTTCTATTATGAGGACACCATCTATTGGAGTTTTAATTACATTCATACCCTACCCTTTTACAGATTTGAACGTCCTGTGCGATGCAACTCATCAATGACATGAAGCAGATACTGTCCGTATTGATTCTTTATCATAGGTTGTGCAAGTTGTCGCATTTTATCTTCCGAAATCCAACCTTTTCTATATGCAATGCCTTCCAGACATGCAATTTTCAATCCCTGTCGCTTTTCGATGACCTCAACAAATGTCGATGCCTCCGACAGAGAGTCGTGCGTGCCTGTATCGAGCCATGCAAAACCTCTACCCAATGTCAACACTTTCAACTCATTGTCATTGAGGAACTGCTGATTGACAGTTGTTATCTCGAGTTCGCCACGTGCGCTCGGCTTGATATGCTTTGCCACATTGACAACCTTATTTGGATAGAAATACAAGCCCACTACAGCATAGTTAGATTTAGGATTTTTCGGTTTTTCTTCTATAGACAGACAGTTACCCTCATTATCAAACTCCGCCACTCCATAGCGTTCAGGATCATTGACCCAATAACCAAAAACCGTAGCCTTTCCATCTTCGTCTGCAGTACGGACAGCCTCCGTCAACAATGCAGTGAAACCATTTCCATGGAATATGTTATCTCCCAAAACAAGACAAACACTATCATCGCCAATGAACTCTTCGCCAATGATAAATGCTTGTGCCAAACCATCTGGACTAGGTTGTTCGGCATATTCAAAATGTACACCATAGTCAGAGCCATCGCCGAGAAGACGTTTGAAACCCGGAAGGTCTTGAGGTGTTGATATGATGAGAATATCTTTTATTCCAGCAAGCATAAGCACGCTGATAGGATAATAGACCATCGGTTTATCAAAAATAGGCAACAACTGTTTGCTGACACCCTTTGTAATAGGATAAAGTCTGGTTCCACTACCACCAGCAAGAACGATTCCTTTCATAAGTTTATTGTTTTAATAAGTTATCAATACATTTCCTTAAACTTTCTGTCCAATAAGGAATATGTATTCCGTATATCTGTTTTATCTTTGTCTTATCTAATACACTGTATGCAGGACGTACGACCTTTGACGGAAATTCATCCGAATGGCATGGCAATACCTTTGCACCATTTCCGCCCGTCAATATCTGTATCATCTTTGTGAAATCATACCAACTGCATACACCTTCATTTGAATAATGATACACTCCCGATTTACTATATTCCGATGAGATAGAGTCTTTGTGCAAACATTCCTTACCATAATCATCAATGATTACAGCAATGGCATTTGCCAAATCTAAAGCATAAGTAGGAGTTCCTGTTTGGTCAAAGACAACTTTCAATTCCTGTTTTGTTGACAAAAGGGACATCATTGTCTTACAGAAATTTTTACCAAATTCAGAATATAACCATGCTGTACGTATGATGACATGCTTGCACCCTGAAGAGAAAATATTCTGTTCACCATGTAGTTTTGTAGCACCATAGACTCCTGTAGGTGTTCCTTGCTGATGTTCTTTGCAAGGAACATTGTAAGGTTCTTTGCCAAAGACATAATCCGTACTTATATGTATCAGCAAACCATTCACATCTTTTACAGCCTCAGCTAAGATTTTTGGTGCCGTAGCATTAAGTTGTTCTGCTAACGTTGTATTATCCTCTGCCCCTTCCACATTAGTATATGCGGCACAATTCACTACAATATCAATTTTTTTCTCAAAAATAATATCATGGACTGCTTTACTATTTGTAATGTCCAGATTTATAGTTTGT
The DNA here is from genome assembly GCA_018065415.1 of Candidatus Equicola stercoris. GTDB lineage: Bacteria > Bacteroidota > Bacteroidia > Bacteroidales > Bacteroidaceae > Prevotella. The sequence goes on along the minus strand of JAGHTI010000048.1, from coordinate 12,590 downwards.
ACACCTTCCTGTTCTGTGACATCAGTAAAGAACCAGTTGTCTTTGCTTTGCTTAGCGACCAGTCGTATTTCATTTCCTAACTGACCGTTTGCACCTGTTACCAAGATATTCATCTTTTTCGTCATGAATTTTTATATTTTCATCTTGCGTTATATTTGTCAAGAGACTCATAGAAAGCACTTATTGCTGTAATTGCAGCTGCCAGAGGGAAACGTTCGTTGAGGGCGCATATTGCATCGGAATGGACATTACCATCTGTTACTGCTTTTCGTACGGTACTTCCTATCAGCTCTATTCCTGGATGCGTCATTATTGGAACCGCCTTGACACCATTACCTTGCAACATCTTGTTTTCTTGCATATCTATCAATTATATATTGTCCCACAAAGTTACATGAAATCTAATTATTGATTTCTCCGAAAAGTCGTAAGACAGACGCACAAAGGTAATAAAAAATCCATAATCATGCACAATAAACGATAATTCTTTTGTACCTTCGCCATGCAATGAACAGAGAAAGACTTATAAGGACCATACTCAACAACTTTGCACTGTCGCCCACGACAGAACAAGCTTCTGCAATTGAGATTTTCGCAGACTTCCTGTATGACAAAAATCCACGTTCTACAATGATACTTCGTGGTTGTGCTGGTACAGGAAAGACAACGCTTGCTGGAGCTATAGTGAAAGCACTTGATGAGCTATCCTACAACACTTGCCTTCTTGCACCAACAGGGAGAGCCGCAAAAGTATTTTCTCACTATTCTGATTCACAAGCACTTACCATTCACAGAAGAATATATAAAAAAGCATCTGACAAGAACGGGATTGTGCATTTTACATTGGATTTCAATAAAGCAAAAAACACTCTGTTCATTGTAGATGAAGCATCAATGATATCTAATCGTGAAGAATCAAGAGAACAATATGCTGATGCGGACTTACAATATGGCAGTGGTTGTCTTCTCGATGACCTTATCCGTTATGTTTATGACAACGGTTATCGTTGCAAGATTCTGTTTATGGGCGATAAGGCACAATTACCACCTGTAGGAGAAGCCGAAAGCTATGCATTATCTGCAGATACATTCTTAGGATACGGATTAGAACCTTACCAACACGATCTCAACGAAGTACTACGACAAAGCGAAGACAGCGGCATCCTATGGAATGCAACACGTATAAGACAGAAAGGGTCGTCCGACTTGATTTGTTCACCTACGCCGTATATACCGAAGATAAAGATAAATGGTTTTGCAGATGTCGTTTGTGTTGCGGGGAATGAACTCATCGAAAGCATTGACACTAGTTATAGGGAAGTCGGCATTGACGAAACAATGGTTGTTACACGGAGTAACAAACGTGCAAACATCTACAATGAGGGTATTCGTCGTACAATACTCGACCGTGATGCACGCATCAATAGTGGTGACTCTCTCATGGTTGTTAAAAACAATTATTTCTGGGTTGAAAAAGATGAGGGCTGTCCGTTGGCTTTCATTGCAAATGGTGACAGGGTGATAGTAAAACGTTTCCGTAACGAACACACACTTTATGGGTTCACTTTTGCAAATGTAACTATCGAATTTCCTGATTACAACAATTATGAAATGACGGCATTGATGTTACTCGACACATTGAACACAGAAGCCCCAGCATTGACGCCTGAACAAAGCAACGAACTATACCGACAGATTTTGGAAGATTATACAATGCAACCTGACTGTCCTCATGATAGAAAAAAACTATTAGCTCAAGTACGTGATGACATGCACTACAATGCTATACAAATCAAATATGGATATGCCGTTACATGTCATAAGGCACAAGGAGGTCAATGGTGTCATATATACATCGACCAAGGGTACCTGCCAAAAGAAAACATGAACGAAGACTATGTCCACTGGCTTTATACTGCCATCACTCGTGCAACGGAAAAAGTGTTCCTTGTCAATTGGGATGAAACGCAGATAGAAGCCTAGCGTTTACGTAACTTTTTAGATAATTCAAGCAATTTCGGTAACGCATCTTTCCCCGCTTGTTCACCACGCAATATCATTTCATCAATCTTCTTTTGATGAAAATCCGCAGCACTGAAACCTTTCAAGTCGGGATTTATATAGATATCTGCAGCCTTACTATTCACACTATACTTAATTAAGTCCGGTCGTTCCTTTATCCATGCGATGATGCGTGACAATTGTGAATATTCGTCTGCCGACAGAGATTTCATCTTCTTAATTTCTTTAATTTTATGTTTCTCACGTTTATTTTGTGTCAAGTCAACAGCAATGACAATATCCGCTCCCATTGCCTTCACCACATCTACAGGAAGGTTATTTAACATACCACCATCCACAAGTAACATACTGTCCTTAACAACAGGTTTGAATGCTCCTGGGATGGACATCGAAGCACGCATGGCAAGTGGCAGACTGCCTTTTGAGAAAACAACTTCCTTCATCGTACGGATGTCAACGGCAACACAACGGAATGGAATCGGCAGTTTGTCGAAAGATATCGAATCATGACTCCCACTCGTCTCCTCCAATAGATGCTGTACACTGTCACCCTTCATGATACCGAATGTGTGTTTTCTGCTTTCATCTTTTATTTTGTGTCTATTATGTATTGGAAAACCAAAGACGTAGGCGACGCTATCACGCACCTTATAGAGATGTGATGCCACAGAACTATTACGGTCTGTTAGTAGATCCATCCATTGTTGTGAATGGAATAATGAGTCTAGTTCCGCATGCCTGTATCCAACACTGTATAATCCTCCGATAATTGAGCCTATACTGGTTCCAGCGATATAATCAATTGGGATATTCGCTTCTTCAATATATTTCAGCACACCTATCTCGGCTGCACCTTTTGCACCCCCGCCACCAAGCACAAGACCAATCTTTGGACGTTTTTTGGGTTTATTCTTACGTGCAGCGTTTAATGAATGTGGACAGATTGCACACAAAAACATCAGCATTACAATCGATAGAATTATAACACTTGCTTTTTTCATTGTTTTTTATCCCCCAAAATTATCATACATTATAGACTCTGGTTCTACTCCAAGCGAATCCAGCAACTTGTTGACAGATGCACTCATAGGACCAGGACCGCACATATAATATTCTATATCCTCCGGAGCATCGCAGTCTTTCAGATATGTGTCGAACATCACTTGATGAACGAATCCTGCTGTATATTTCACACCTGCTTCATCGGCTGCAGGGTCAGGACGGTCAAGAGCAAGATGGAAATGGAAATTGGCAAAATCCTTTTCCAACTGAATAAAATCTTCCAAATAGAATACTTCATTCAATGCCCTAGCACCATAGAAGAAATGCATCTCTCTATCACGGCAATTCAATGTTCTCGTCATATGCATTATCTGAGCACGCAGAGGAGCCATACCAGCACCACCACCAATCCATATCATCTCCTTGTTTGAGTCAAAGATTGGATGGAAATCACCGTAAGGACCACTCATCAGCACCTTATCTCCAGGTTTCAAAGAGAAGATATACGACGAAGCAATACCTGGATTTACTTCCATAAATCCACTTTTGTCGGCTTTGAAAGGAGGTGTTGCTATACGGACAGTAAGCATTATCCTATCACCTTCTGCAGGATAGTTTGCCATAGAATAAGCACGTACTGTTTCCTCATCATTCTTACATTTCAAGTCGAACATCTTGAATCTCTCCCATGAAGGCAGATATTCATTGCCAATGAGAGAATGGTCATAATCCGAATAAGAGAGTTCAAACTTCGGTATGCGTATCTGTGCATAAGAGCCTGGAAGGAAATCCATGTGTTCACCTTTCGGCAACTGCACGATAAACTCCTTGATAAATGTTGCTACATTTTTGTTTGATATCACTTCGCACTCCCACTCTTTCACACCAAGCACACTCTCCGGTACACTTATCGACAGGTCTCCTTTCACTTTACATTGGCATCCCAATCGCCAGTGGTCTTTTATCTGTTTGCGTGTGAAATGTGGCTTTTCCGAATCCAAGATTTCACCACCGCCTTCCAACACCTGTACCTTGCACTGACCACAACTTCCCTTACCACCACATGCACTTGGCAGATGAATATCGGCATCTGTGGAAAGAGTCATCAACAGGTTTGCTCCCTGTTCTACCTCATATTTCTTGTCACCGTTTACCGTGATTGTCACCTTACCACTCGGAGCAAGAAATCTCTTTGCCACGAGCAGAGCCACAACGAGGAATAATATGACAACAAGGAAAACTCCTATACTTGCAAATATAAAATTCAAATCCATATACACTTCTTATAATTTTATTCCTGAGAAACACATGAAAGCCAAAGCCATCAGTCCCACGGTAATGAATGTTATTCCTAATCCCTGCAAAGGACGAGGCACTTTGCAGAATGCCATCTTCTCACGAATAGCTCCCATGGTCGTTATAGCCAACAGCCAACCGATACCACTGCCGAGAGCATAGACAATGCAGTCGCCTACCCCACCGATATACTGACTGCTACTCGGATCAAGGTTTATACGTTGCTGCATAAATAGCGAAGCTCCCATGATGGCACAGTTTACTGCTATGAGCGGTAGGAAAATTCCTAATGCTGCATATAAAGATGGAGAGAACTTTTCCACGAACATCTCTACCAATTGCACAATGGCTGCTATTACAGCGATGAACAGTATAAAACTCAGGAATGTCAGGTCAATGCCAAGCAATCCGTCTGCTGCCAATATCTGCTTCTGCAACAGATAGTTGACAGGACAGGTTATCACAAGAACAAAGGTCACAGCCACTCCCAAACCAAATGATGTCTTTACCGATTTCGATACGGCAAGAAACGAACACATTCCCAAAAAGAATGCGAAAATCATATTATCTACGAATATAGACCTTACAAAAAGATTTATCCAGTGTTCCATAATCAAGCCTCCTCTTTATAGAAAAATGCCCTATGTACCCATATCACGCATCCCACGATGATAAGTGCCATTGCCGGCATGGTCATCATACCATTATTCATATATCCTGCATCATAGAATGATGACGGAATTATTCTGAAACCATACAGTGTCCCATTTCCTAGCAGTTCACGTACAAACCCTACGATAACAAGGATGAGAGCATAACCAAGTCCATTGCCTACACCATCAAGAAAACTCTTCCATGGTGTATTTGTCATGGCAAAAGCTTCCAGACGTCCCATCAAGATGCAGTTTGTGATTATCAGTCCTACATATACCGACAACTGCACACTCACATCGTAAGCAAATGCTTTCAGTACCTGACTGACAATAGTCACAAGAGCTGCCACCACTACCAGTTGCACGATGATACGTATTCTGTTCGGTATTGTCTTTCTTATCATGGATATGATGACATTTGAAAATGCCGTGATAACAGTTACCGACAATCCCATAACCACTGCAGGTTCCAACTGCGAGGTAACAGCAAGTGCTGAACAGATACCAAGCACCTGTACCAACACAGGATTATCCTTGTTCAGTGGAGATAATAATGCTTCTTTATTTTTCATATTGCGTTGCAATCCATTTTGTTAAACCATCTTTTATCATAGCATCAACACCATTCGATGTCAGCGTTGCGCCGGTAATACCATCAACGATATTTTCCGGTTTCAAAGTCCCTTCGTTGCCTTTTTTCACAACACTTATAGCAACCTTGTCACCATCAAAAATTTTCTTGCCATTGAAGCCTTCCTGAAACGATTTTTCTGTTATGATAGCACCCAATCCTGCCGTTTCGCTCTCATGTTGAAAGTCTGCGCCATATATCGTTGCCTTATCATCATTGACAGACACAAAGCCCCATATAGGTCCCCATAAACCTTGACCACGCACTGGTACAAGATATTTTTCTTTTCCATCAACGGTATAAATCTCATACCTCACCTCACCTTCACTTACCTCGCGGACAAAAGCCTGTTCAAAAGTCTTTTCTACATCCTGTTTCGCAACTTTTATGTTTAATGCGTTCAGTTTATGTATCTTCGTATCCAGTTCCACATTTTTATCCTGTTGTGGTTTCAGCACCTGCGACACGAAGGCGAGTAGGAATGCCACTACTATAACCAACACAGCGGCATAAACAATGGTGTATGTGTTTGAATTTGTATTTAGTTTCATCATCGTATTATTTTATTTCTTCACACGTTTCATACGTCTGCTAATATTGCGTGCCACCACGCAGTGGTCTATCAGCGGAGCAAACAGATTCATCAGCAGAATTGCCAGCATCATACCCTCAGGATATCCTGGATTCAACACTCTTACCGCAATAGCAACAACACCTATCAGGAAACCATATATATACTGTCCTGTCTGCGTCCTCGCACTCGTCACTGGGTCAGTAGCCATGAATACCGCACCGAAGCAGAAACCTCCCAAGACGATATGTTCATACCATTGCAGAGGACTTTTTCCTAAAGCATTGAACAGTAGTGCCATGAGGATTCCTCCAACAAACACGCTCAGCATGGTACGCCAACTTGCCACCTTCATCCACAATAGGAATAAAGCACCTATGGCAATAGCGATGACACTTGTCTCTCCCACACAACCAGGGATAAGTCCTACGATACACTCCTGCAAAGACGGAGTTATGCTCGTCGCTCCCTGACCAATCTCACCAAGAGGCGTTGCCTGCGACATCACATCTGGAAGATTATTTCCAAAACCAAAGATTGTCTCATTGGCAATCCACACATCACCTCCACCAGTCATCTTCGTTGGATATGAGAAGAACAGGAACACACGTGCCACCAGAGCCACGTTGAAGATGTTCATCCCTGTACCACCGAATATCTCTTTGGCAAAGATTACGGCAAAGGCAACGGCCAATGCCAACATCCACAGCGGACAGTTTACTGGTATTATAAGAGGAATGATAATACCCGAAACCAGATATCCCTCCTGTATTTCTTCATGCTTGCACTGAGCCACTATAAACTCGATTCCCAATCCTACGATATAACTCACCAGTATCATCGGCAACACCGCAAGGAATCCGTATAGGAACACCTCCCAGAAAGGTGTTTCCGATAATGTTCCAGCTAGCAAGTAGTTTTGGTAGCCCACATTATACATACCGAACAGCATTGCCGGTATCAATGCTATCACCACCATCGACATGATGCGTTTTGAATCGATACCAGAATGGATGTTTGAACCTGTCTGCGCAGTATCACGAGGCACAAACAGAAAACTCTCAAAACCGTCAAAGACACTGCGGAAGGCATGAAGTCTTCCACCGTCTTCAAAATGCGGTTTCACCTTGTCAAGATATTGTCTCAGTCTTTTCATCATTCATTCTCCTTTCTCAACATATCCAGCCCTTCACGGACAATACGCTGTAATTCCAATTTTGAAGAATCCACATATTCAGCCAATGCAAAATCTTCCGGAGCAACCTCATATATGCCCAGTTGTTCCATCTTGTCTATATCCTTTGCTATTATGGCTTTGACGAGATACTCTCCGAAGATATCCATCGGCAGCACCTTGTCATACTCGCCACTCATAATCATATTTCTCTTGCCACCCTTTATGCGTGCATCCGCAGGTTTTCTATTTCTCAGGCACATAGGTGCTATCCATCCTAGGAACTCCGCATTGTCGTCACCCTCAGGTATCAGCGTCAGCTCGTAGGCATGAGCTCCCACAAAGCCATTCCTGTCAGTCTTCTTACCAGTAAGCACATTACCATTTATGATGCGTGCATCATCGGCACATTCCATATCGTCCAACACAGAGTCTATCTTCTGTCCCACGTACACCTTCTTATATCTTGGTCCTTTGACAGCCGACCCGCAGACGGCTATCGTCTTGCAGAAGTTAACACATCCAGTACTCATAAGTTCACCAATGAATGACACCACCTCAGGTTCTACCGTCCACACTATCTCGCCTTTGTTTATCGGTGCCACATGATTCATCTGCACATTCACATTTCCTGCAGGACACTTACCCTCAAAAATGGTAACGGAAGCCGTCTTCTCTAAAGGAGCGACTTCTTGCTCTTTTTTCAATCCCACATACACTGGTGCAATTTTAGCCAGAGTCTGCAGTCCTACCAGCCAATCGTCATGTTTATCTTTCAAACAGAAATCAACATCGGCTGCAAGAGGCATGTCTCTGAAAGCGGACACAAATATCCTCTGTGGCAAATTCACGTTGTTTGCACTGATTGCGTATGGCATCTGCGTTATGTATCCCAGCAAACCTTTCTCTGCAAGAATATTTACGATGGAAGCCCCTCCTAAATCCTCCCCGAAGGGAAGGACTTGTGGCTTTGTGTCCCCTTCCCTTCGGGAGGGGCTTGGGGAGAGGCCAGTTCCCTTCTTTCCTTCCACCACAACACTTATGACCTTTCGTCTTTCGCCACGTACCACCGCCGTCACAGTACCTTTTATCGGTGACACGAACTTCACGTCAGGATATTGTTTATTTACAAACAGGGCATCACCGGCAGATACTTCATCGCCAACCTTTACCACAACTTGCGGTTTCACGCCCACAAAATCATCAGGCACAAGACCTATGGTCAGCGGTTTATCTCTGTCAACAGCATCTTCTGCCATCATCTTTTCCGCAACACCATCCAGTTTGATGTCAAGCCCCTTCCTGAGTTTTATTATCTTTGTCATATTACGTTAAAAATTTGTCTACGGAGCCCCCCTCATTCCCCCTGAAAGGGGGAGGGCTAGGTAAGTCTCCCTTAAGGGAGATTTAGAGGGTCTTCTTATCGTTATCGTTATCGTTTTACATCACCACAGCCACACCATACAACAATGCCACGTATGGAATAGCCAGTATCAGCAACATCAATGGTATCACAAACAATAACATGAGGTAATGCCACCAATGCAGACGCATCCTGCCCAGATTACTCCGTTTCAGAAAACTGCGTATGGTAATTATTCCTACGATGACAGGCACCACATACATCACCTCTGCCACTGTCTGCAAAGATCCGTTGAGAGAGATAAAGTTATTGAACAGATATGCTGCCAGCACAATAAACAATGGTATCGACAGGAACATCTCAAAGAGATATATCATAAACACCATATTCTTTCTTTTCTCTTCCCTCTGCCATCTCTTCATAGTCTCCTTTGCGTTAGGATATCCACGTTCAATTGCCATCAGAGCATAGTCCATAGCACTGTGTATCACCTGTCTTTCCCCCACGCCATAATAGTAGTATGAAGCCATTGCAAAAGCCGCCAAAGCATTCGTCTTGTCGTTATCAGCATCCTCCTTTGCCTTATCCATAGGATATAGTTTTGCAGCCTCTACAGCCATACCCTTATCAAGCAACAACCGTATTGCAGCATCGTGTTTCTCATCCGTCAGATTCGCACCAAGTGTCTCGCGACATGCTTTTGACACATTGTCATCAGTAATATCAACCATATATTATTCTTTTATAGATTGCAAAGATAACACAAAAAAACGAAAACGAAAACGAAAACGAAAACGAAAACGAAGAAAAATTCATTTTAGTGAGTGCCAAAACTAAATTTATTTAGATTCTGTTGAGCATGGAGCGAGTCCATAGAATCTGCACCACAATAGAGTGTATATCAGAAGTTAAAATCAACGCCTACGCCAATAATCCTGTTAGTGCGATGATATTTGACATTATTTGTAACACCCATAGGATTTGTTGTGGTCAGCTCTTTGTCCTTGTAGTTTGTTTGGAAATATGCAACATTGAGCTTTACCTTACCTAAATTTACTCCCATGCCACAACCAAAAGAATAACTATTAAGTATGAAATTTGCATCGCTTTCATAACTATCGTCAAAATGAAACCACGTTTTCTGCATACCACCACTTACCTCAAAAGTTTTGTTTATGTCATACTCCACACCGAGTGCCATTTCGTCTGTATCATCAATAATATCCTTGAAAAACTGCTTTGCATCTGCCTCGAAATAGCGATGATACCCACCACACAATCTTAGTGATGAAATGGGCGAATATTGCACTCCTACTGACAACATCGAAGGTAAATCCTGTCGTGTGCTGGCTCCATCTATATAACCACCAAACGAGGCACTCGTTGTTGCCAGTTTGTTGAACGCATCATTGTTGCTTGCTGTAGTCGTTGCATCTAGTTTTGTGCGGAACTCATACTTTGCCGCAAGATTCCAATGATCATTGATTTTGTAATCTATACCTATAATAGGTGCTATCCCAAAGGTATTCTGACGGCAGTCAAGCACATAATCGGTACCATTTATACTTAATTCGTTACTTGCCATAAAACTTATATCTTTAAGGAAGCCTTCATATTTATTCATCAAAATAATACCTCGCAGTCCAACGAATGCACTCAACTTTTCGCTTAACCTGCGTGCTACACCTAAAGTGATTCCGAGATCGTACGATGTGCCTTTCATGTATGTATTGATATTGTATGATGAGAGTGACATACCATTTTGTCCCATTGCACCCATTCCGGTAAGGGCTGCAAGACTTTCAAAACTTCCCAATCCATTCTCGAACTCGCATGTTCCGCCTCCTCCAACGAAACCAAACCCAAATTGAAAACTCCATTTTTCCTTATTATATATAAGGTATAGAGAAGGTTGAATTGGTACATCAACATTGCCTTCATATTTCCTGCGATAGTTTGTCGCCTCTGTAGTAGGCTCTGTAGCATTAAGACGAAACAGTTGACCATAACTAGGATGTGAATATCCGCTCCATGTGTCACGGTCTTGATGAACAATCATCCAATTAAATTGTGTGTGCCATCCTTCGGGAAGAAAAGCCACACCAGCAGGATTACTAAAAACCCCATCTATCCCAATCGTTGCGTCTCGTGACGGATTACGAAGAAAATTAACACTTTGATTTGTATTCTCTAAAATTCCACCAGCAAACATCGTTAATGAGATAACTGAGAATGTAATACTTAAAATTATTCTTTTGTTCATTTTTACTTCTATTTTGTTCGTTTTGTGCGCAAAGGTAATATAATTTATTACTTAACGAACAAGTTAGAGGACAAAAAGAATAATGTTTAAGTTTTTTTAACAAACTAAATTAAAACCATTGCTATTTCTTTGGACTTTAAGAAAAGTTCATGTTACTTCTTTTTTATGTTTTTGCTTTTTATGATTCACAGAGAGAGAGAGCAGATACGCAACTGACGTAACTGCGAAAGCAGAAAAAAGGAGTTTGCTCAGACTCTATGCCGAGCTATAAAATCAAAAGACAAAAGTCAATACGCCTATATACCGACAATTTTCTTCGGAACCCAACCTACCCCATCCATGATGCGACACAGTACATATTCCAAAGATATCACGATAACAGTTGTATAGATTGGGGTAATCCACGAAGAAGGGAATGCATCTGGAAAAAATGTATATAGCAACCTTATCACGATAAAATGAGTGAGATACATAAAGTAGGAATATCGGCTTATTCTTTCAAGAATACGAGTGCTGAATTTCACTTTTGAGAGCACTACAAACATAGAGCAGATCTCACCACACTCAGCAACGAATGAGGATTGTCCTAAAGAATGTACATATACATTATACAGAAAGAACACCACAAAGCACAGACTACCAACAAGCAATGTGAAACGATGATTCATCTTGAACAGATATCTCATCAAAAATACTCCGACCATATAATAACCGCAATATAAAAAGATACTGAACGGGCTCGACACAGGCATGATGCACTCAATTAAAAACCATATCACTATGGCTGCAATCAAGACATATCTGCAAACCTTACCATTACCGCGGAAAAGACGTTGCATCAAAGGAGTGATAAGATACAATGCTGAAATGAGATATATAAACCAGTAGGCCTCATTGATTTTTCCTGTCAACATAAATGGCAGATACATCTTTACACCCGACAAAACATCATTTACATCATCGTATTTTCCCATCAGAGCAGAAAGAATGTAGGTCATAGTGCCGAATATCAAAAACGGCAGGAGTATCCTCGTGAAACGTTTTCTGTAGAATTGCATCATTGGTTGGGGCTTACGCAGATTCAAGGCTCCTGACAGCATAATGAATAATGCCACTCCATAAATAAGAGACGAATATACATGATGCTGTATGCTGTTGACAGACAAATCAAGATCCAGCATTGTCCAACTATGTTGCAACACAACCAGTATTATGGCAAGACTGCGAATGACATCAAAGCCATGCTCTCTGACAGGCATTTGTTGTGTACCGCTATGATTAAAATCAATGTTCATAAAAAATATTAAAGTCCGTTTCAAGTATTTTCATTCTTAGTGCTGTCTGCAACTTATTTTCTTTCTGCAAATATACTAATTTTTTCGATTTCCTTTGCTTTTTACAAAAAATAAGTACCTTTGCAGTAAAATAATACTTTTTGTGATCGAAAATGCAAAGTGGGTGGTTTGTGAAAATCGCCCACTTTTTGTTGTCTTATGGATTTCTTTCTTTATTTGTTATCATTTAGGTTGTGACTTTGTGACTTTGTGACCTTGTGACTTCGTGACAAACAAAATAAACATGAAAAAAATTCATGTATTTTACACTCTTTTTTCTT
>JAGHTI010000091.1 GCA_018065415.1 Candidatus Equicola stercoris | reverse complement strand
AGAGCATCGTACATCTGTTCTGCAATTTCTTCATCATACAATTCAAAATTAACCAAGACTTTTGGTCGTCCCAAAGCATTGTAACCAACGTATCTAACGATTCCATCTGTATGTCCGAAAGTGTCTTCTTTGTCCCAAGGGAGCCATACAATTATAAGATATGGTTCTTGGAATGCGTATTTGAAAAGCATTTCTATTTGTTCTTTGCAGAGTTTAGGATTCTCATACAACACCTTCTCGGTCATAACGACGAATGCCGTTTCATCAAGACAGTCATATCCTATACAGAACACCAAGTTGCCACCATCAAGTATTATAGGAAGGTTTACTATCTTGTATTCCTGCGCTAAAGGATCATGCTTTATAACCTTGTCCACGTCTGTTATATACTTCTTCTTGTCTTGAAGGTAGTCGGGATTGAAGGTGAATTTAACAAACACATCTTCATCCACCTGTACAGGCATGAAGTCTCTTACCCAATAGTCTTTTGTATGGTGGACTGTACCATAGCCTTTGTGATATGACCACATTATATCATGTAGTTGTTCGTATAACTTTGGGTAGTGCCTCAAGAACAGACTTGAGAAAACTACAAGGCTCTTTTCTTTTTCCGTAATTATCATATTGATTTTTATTAAAATTGAACATGATGATTCGTCGACTAATCACGGTGCAAAGTTCGTCACAAGCTCACGAAAAAACGAAAAATTTTCGTTAAATCGGGTTAAGATTTTTGGAGAAGTTATTTATTGATTATCAATATATTAAATACTGTTTTTATTTTTTTTTTGTTATAAAATTTGATCCGTTGAAAGTCAAGAAGTTACATGCTTCTCTTTCCCTATAATAGAGCCTTGTTCGCCCATCTTCATGCCTCAGATAAAAATTTCGCCAGATCTGACCTTTCTGACCAATTCTTCTTTGGGAAACTCTGGATTGTACCATTTATACGACACCATGTGCCCTTGTTCCTGGTCGAACTTATTTATTATATCTTTTATGTCCTCGGGCAGTTTGTTCATGCCAAAATTATATAAAGAAGCTGGCATTTGGTGGTAATAAGCTCCTGCTATAGCACCTGTAATGGCTCCCATGGTGTCGGCATCACCGCCAAGAGATATACAAAGTCTGAGCGCATCCTCGTAGTCTTTGCTATCGAGGAAGGCAATGATAGACTCTGGTACTGTTCCTTGACAACTGCCATCAAAACGGTATGTTGGACGAATGTCATCACAGGTTCTTTTCAGATTATAATCGAAGGTTGCAGATATGTATCGGCGAATCTCTTCCTTGGTGTGACCAGTTCGTGCCATGAAGATAGCAGCTGCGGTAGCTTGAGCACCTTTGATTCCTTCGGGGTGGTTGTGTGTTACTTCAGCTGACTTCTTTGCTACCTCCAATGTTTCTTCTAATGTGGTGAATGCAAAACCTACTGCTGCCACACGCATCGCAGCACCATTGCCCCATGAATTATAGGGCTTTGGATTATTCGAGCGTAGCCATTGCGAGAACATTTCACCGTATGCGCCCATAGGATTAGGGTATCTGTGTCCCCATTCCTGCATACGAGAAACCAGCCCTTTCTTTGTTAGCTTCTTATCATTTAGAATCCAATCGGCAACAGCAATGGTCATGATGGTATCATCGGTGTATTCCATTCTGTTGTCCTGAAGATTGATGTCGGTATTCTTATGAGGACAGAACTCATAGATGCTACCAGCAATATCTCCAAGGATAGCACTTATGAGCAGGGGATTGTATTGCGTCTCAACCTTCTTCCTCGGCGGTTCAGCCTTGGAAGCTGTATTGGTATAGTCAATACTCTCATACCATCTCCTAAAAGTATCTGGCGTCTCTGCATATCCCCAATGACAGAATCGGTTAAAAAGGATTGCTTTCATGGAAATAGGAACTCCATCATCAGCTTGGAAATCGCCTAAACCATGGCTGATATACTCAATGGTGTTATTGTAAATGTAGATGTCATCATTGAAATGGAAGCGCACCCAACATTCCTCATAATTGTGCCCAACATCTGCACCACAATTTCTTGGAACATTCTTGCCAAAATAGAAACAATGCTCCAAATAGGGGGCTACAATAATGTCATAGAACTCCTTTGGTAGGTAGATATTGTTGATATTTACTGCCTTTCTGAACAAATGAGCAATCTCCTCGTCCTTGAACCCTGCAATGCCACAGCCTATACGTGTCACTAAGAACTTCAAGTCTTGACGTTGTTTTGCAAACTCAATAAATTCATCCACGTATGGCTTGATCGTTTCAACACCTCCTTGCATGGTTGGAATGGCGTATGTCTGTCCTGTCAGACCTACACCAACTCCCCATTCGGCACCAAACTTCATATTGGCAACTCGTGCTGCACCTCCCATGTGATGACCGGCAAGGTTACTGCCAAATACGAATATCTCATTCTTCTCCAGGGAGTCTATTCTGCCAGAAGCAATATTTGGTTGTTCTGTCCTGTTCTTACTCATAATCTGTGTATTGATTAGTGGTAAACTTCTAAATCACAAAAGTACGAATTATAAAAGCGTTCTTTGCTCCAATTTCTATGTCAATAGGTTCTTGTTCAATTCCATTGATACAAGCATACTGCAGTGATTTGTTGTTGATAGATTCATCATCAGAGAAATTCGCTGTAGAGAAGTAGGCTCTATTATTATTGCTGTAATACTCTCTTCTTTTTTTCATCTTTCCCTGATTGCCCATAGGAGAGTGAATCGGATTTAATACAATATGTGTATTGTCCAAAATGTTCGCAAACCGTTGGCTCAATTCTTCATTATCCTCAAATCTGAAGACCGCCTTATTCCCCTCTGATTGTTTGTTTCTAAGAATACCATTCTCGCCACATTGAATTACGGTGATGTTTCTATTCGCAGCTTCAAAAGATCGTCTCGTTTCTAATTCAAGCAATAAGTGATCGCACAGTTCTGGATAAGCGTTAATGGTGGCTGAATCCGTGAATAGCTGGTGTGTGTACAAGTCTTTTACAACACCATCTTTCAGCAAAAAGAGCGAATTGCATACAGGATTCAGCAAACTTATAGCATTCTCTTTTACTTCAAGTATAGCTGTTGTTGTCTTGTTCTCAATTAAAGAGTTTAGTTCAAAAATATCTAAATGAGAGGCTAACGTATGACCTGAAAACAATATCAAATCCCCCTTGGATGAATTGATGATATTTGCGGTATGCTTCAATCTACTATTAGCTCTCAATGTTGATTTATATGATACAAGTTGAATTACCATAGTGTAAATCTTTTAATACGTTATTATCATAGAATACTATTTCTCGTAGCCATAAAACCTGAACCAATGAGCTGCTTGGGGAAGGAGATTGTTCAGTTCGTCTATCTCTACAGGAGTCACGCTACTTTTGATATATGCTTCTTTGGTAGTGCCTAAGTACAGCAAAACTTCCTTGCGGTCGGCAAAAGTGATATACTGCTTGTGGTGCTCCTTAAAATATGCAATGGCTTTATCTCGTTGCTCATCATCCTTCGGACGTAGAATCTGAAGGTGAATGAATGGCGTAGAGTTATGCACCAAGTCCTCGGTTGTAGCACCAGGAGTGAAGGAATAGTTGTTGATTCGGAACTTGTCCTGAGGCACAGCACATTCTTTCACATTTGTAACGTCTATAGAAATATGGTTCAGCATTATTTTTGATTTTCTACAGCTTGAACGAGAATGTCCATGAGGGGATTCTCTTCTTTTGATTTGATGTTCAGACCTTTTTCGTCTGGAGCATCGAAACTGACACTTAGATGGGCATTGGCATCTTCTGCCTCTTGCAGGAATGCTTTTACCTCTTCCTCTGTTTTTCCATTCATTAGCAGACCAGCCATGATACAAGACATTACATCTGTAGGAAAACCATTCTCTTTGATGGTTTGAAGCTGCTCGCAAGTTATGGAAAGTTTGATGGTATGGTATTCTATTGACAGATTAGCTCCAATCTCTTTGGCTAAGTCTGCCATCTCAACGTCGTATGGATTTGTATTCTTGCTCATTTCGTAATCAATTTGTTCTTGTAAATACTTCTGCCTCTAAATTCTCTGTACTCAACTTCGTCAAGAGTGAGTGTGAAAGGAGATATGTCAATCTCGTCTATCAGGAATCCAACATCGTCAATATCAGCTTCTGGCTCTGTTATACGTCCTAAAGTTACATGCAGTTTGAAGTCCGACTGAATGTTAGAGTTTGTGCAACAAATGTCACATCGAATATCATCTACCAAAGTCTGGAAGTCAGCCGGAACATCAGTTGCTGTCAGATTCACTATCAACATTCCGTTGGTTGCCGTGAACACATCAAGCTTATCAAATGTGATACCTACAGGCTTGGCATTATCCAGATACTTGTGCATGATAGCTTCAACCTCTGGTAGATGTTGGGTGTCATCAATGAATGCCATCGTGATATGGTAATACCCCCTTTGCCATAGTACAGGCATGTCCTTCAATTCTTCTCGTAGTTCTTCAAACCAAGAAGCATTGTAAGATATTGGAACCTTTATTTCGAGATAAGTCTTCATTAGTATATCCTCCTAATCCAGCGTGATTTATCACCTCCAGTACCCCATTGTACATGCCATTTACGACCATCTGTTTTGTCGATCAATATGAATTGATACATGTTCTTGGTTGGGTACAATTCAAAACTATTTGATCCATAACCCATACCAAAAGATAGGTCATCATTATTGATGGTAAATGTACCTTCACTGTCAGAATCAAGAGACCATTGAACTTGTTTGATTCTACCTGTTTTAGTGTCGAGTTCAAGCAATGTATAAATGTTGTCTGTAGAGTATAACTTGTATCTGTTCTTCAAAGACAGGTCTATGTCAATATGCTCCAGAAGCTGATTGTTAATCATGATGAGCGTATCAATCTGTGATAACAAAGAGTCAACTTTCTGTTCATACTTAGTGCTCTTTACAGTTGAAGTCTGCTTTGTCGTTTGAGCGTTGACGCTAATTGTAGCCAACAACATGAGGAATAAAACTACTTTTTTCATTGCCATGATTTTCTACATTTTGATGGTGGAACATTCAGTTTACGGGTGCAAAAGTAGATGCTAATTGTGCAGCCTATCTTCACTATATGAAGAAAAATGCGAACAGCCTCAATTTTTCTTTTCAGACACCTGAACGATGAAAGTTTTATTATTAACGATGTGCAAATATACTAAGAAATAGCGAAAATTGATGAGAAAATCAATTATTTTGCATGAAAAATGAGAAATTCGTGCAGAAATCAGCGGTTTTTCCAAGAAAAAATCGTATTTTTGCACCAATAATTTTATATAAATAATGTATATGGACAATAAACCGTTGAATCGAATAAAGGTAGTGATGGCAGAACGCATGGTTTCAAACAAGGAACTTGGCGAGATGCTGAACAAAGATACTGCCACTATTTCAAGGTGGGTAACGAACACATCCCAACCTACCCTTGAAAGCCTCATTGAGATAGCAAAGGCATTGAAATGTGATATTGGTGACCTTGTTCGTATGGACGATTCAACAATTCTCAAAAACCAAGAGTAACTTCTATAATTCCTCCTGTTATGCCTATCAATAAGAACGCACTACTGCGTTATCAGATACTCGACCGTTGCTTCAGCGACCGCCATAATCGCTATGAGATTGAAGACCTCGTAGATAAGGTTAATGAAGCATTGCTCGACATGTACGGCAAGACTGTCAGTCTTCGCCAAATACGTGCCGACATCACTTATATGCGTGATCGAGTATCATATAATGCCCCAATCATGGCTTGTCCTATTGAGGGCAGAAGATGTTATTATACTTACGAAGACAAGAACTTTTCGATCTTCAACAATGACCTGTCTGTTGAAGAAGTGAAGAACCTGCTTTCTACCATCGACATGCTTGGACGCTATCGTAGTCCCAAGAATGCTTGGCTTGAAGAGGTTATCTCCAGTTTGGAACTCCGTTTTGGTATTAAGGCAAACAAAGAGAAGACTGTTTCGTTCGAGCAGAACGAACAGCTTAAAGGTTTGGAATACTTATCTGACCTTATTGATGCGACCATCAATCACCAACCTTTGTTGATGACTTATCGTCCATACAAAGGAGAGGAGCAGACATTGGTCATTCACCCACATCACTTGAAGCAGTACAACACTCGTTGGTTCCTCTTCGGACTCGAAGATCATGGCGAATACGGTATGTCGCCGGTCAATAAGGCACTTGATCGTATTGTAAAGTTCAAAGTAGCTGATGTGCCATTTGTAGAGAATGACACCATCGACTATGAGAGTTACTTCAACGATATAGTTGGTGTAACTCACGATCGCAAGCATCCAGATGTGGAGCATGTGGTGTTGAAGTTTGCCAAGGAACGTTTCCCATACGTTGTTTCCAAGCCAATTCATCACAGTCAGCAGGTTGTGGATGCAGAAGCAGGAACCCTCTCCATTGATGTACGTATTAACAGAGAGTTAGAACAAAACATTTTTTCGTTCGGACCACAGGTTGAAGTGCTATCTCCAGAGTGGTTTCGTACCCAAATCAAAGAAAAATATCAAGAATTAGTAAAAATCTACGGACTGTGAAGATAGACTGCACTATGCATTTTTAGCTTTGCACCCGAATTTGAATAAATATGGCCAATAAGAAAGAGCAACCAAAGATATTCCTCCACATCAGCGAGGTTGACGTCTCTGAGAATGACATCTTGGAGTACAGCCCTGATGTGCTTGATAAGCTGCTTATCGATCATACCATGTCTGCCAAGGTACGTGCCGAAGCAAACGACATGACTAAGACAGCCAATATCTTTTGGGCAACCGATAACTACGAGGAGCTGGGTAAAGGCTATGCTTATCGTGATGAGATAACCCCTGCTGCTATTACAGGCAATGAAAAAGGGCGTATCATCATGCCTCGTGTCTTGAAAGACAAGCAGACTCAGATAGACCGAACCAAGGACAAGGCAGAAGTATTCACCCCATCGTGGGTTTGCAATGCTCAGAACAACCTTGTTGATGATGCCTGGTTTGGTCCTGAACACAAGAATGCTTTCAATGAAGAGAGCATAGAAGATGGGCAGCATGTCTGGACTCCAACAGAAAGAGTTATCTTTCCAGAAGGTGATAAGCAAAAGACTTGGCAAAAATACGTCACCGACAACCGCATGGAGATTACATGTGGTGAAGCTCCTTACCTCGTCAGCCGTTACGATACCACAACAGGCGAGCCTATTCCTATCATGAAGCGTATAGGTCTGCTTGACCGTAAGCTTCGTGTCATCAATGAGAATGTTGAGACCGAAGAGGAATGGTACAAGATGGCAGAGAAAGCCTTCAAGCACACATACGGCTACGAATGGCAGGGTGACAACTTGCTACTTGCTCGTGAGGCTTTGCTTTATACCTACATAGAGTATTTCATCCATCGTTTCAACGAGAAGAATGCCGAAGGTAAGGTTATTCCTAAGCTCGATGATGAAGGAAATCCATACATAGAGCATGTGCCAAAGGACAACAAAGTCTTGAACATTGCTCGAATCATATCTTGGAACATCTGGCAGATGGACGGTATCAAGATGGTTGTGCCTGACTCTTGCCATGATGTAGTACGCAAAGTGGAAGCTGTTCAGTTGACGATGAATTTCTTTGATGAACCAGATGAACCTACACAGGTTCCAGAGCCAACTGTCACCCCATGTCCAGGTTGTGCTTCTGGCGAAGTTCACAAGCACAACGGTGAGTACTGCCTTATTCGTGACTGGAACAAGTCGAAGCCAAAGAACTGGCAACTGAAACCAGGCGAAGATCCAAAGTCAAGCCCTTGGCAGAAAATAAAGTTTATCTCACTCCTCAATAGTAACTATACTGAGGAAGAGGAAGAAACCGAAGACGAAGAATAATTAAAAACTCATAATTCAGCTTTATGAAGTACACAATAACCCAATCACGCCTCCTGTACGTCCTGAGTATCAACGACAGGAAGCACCAGAACCTCCTGAAGGTTGGTGAGGTCTTTGTTGACAATGAAGTCGCCGATAGCCCAAGCAAGCAAGTACTTGCCAATGCTGTACGCGAAGTTCTTGACAAGCGTAGCTACATGAAAGGCATCACCTACAACATCGAACATGTAGAGTGTACCACCTATGCCAGCAACACCAAGTGCTATAAGGCAGATGATGTGTATCGTACCCTTACTAAAATGGGTGTCGCTTCTGTTGCCCTCAATAAGATTGACAAAGAGGATGCCGACATCTGGTTTGCCGCAGATGCTTTTGAGCCATTGGCTTCCATCAAGGAAGCAATCAGCGAGATTAAGGCTGGACGTGGAGCTGGCTATGGAGCCATCAAGTTCCGTCCAGAGCAGGATGCAGCAATCAAGGCTACAGTAGCTCATTTCAAGAAACCAAAGGGTAAGGCTTTCCTTTGGAATGCCAAGATGCGCTTTGGTAAGACGCTCTCTGGTCTTCAGGTTGCTAAAGAGATGGGCTTCAAGTCAACGCTCATCATTACCCACCGCCCTGTTGTCGATAAGGGATGGCACGATGATTTTAAGAAAATCTTCGGTTCTATGCCAGAGTATTCCTACGCTACACGAATGAGCGATGACGATGCTACTGGTGGCGATTTCTATACTTTGAAGCGTAAGGTGGATGCAGGTCAGAAGAAACTTATCTTCTTCGTATCTATGCAGTATCTGCGTCTGTCAAAATTTGTAGGCGGTAAGGAGCGTAACGAGGATCCTCTGAAAAAGGCTATCATGCAGTATGATTGGGATTTCGTGATGGTCGATGAAGCACACGAGGGCATTGAGGCTGCTGCCGGTGTTCGTGTGATGAACAAGCTGAAGAAAGAGAACACTCGTGTCCTTTCACTCTCTGGTACTCCGTTCAACCTTCTTGATAAATATGAAGAAGGCGAGATTTACACATGGGACTATGTAATGGAGCAAACTGAGAAGCAGAAGTGGGATGACAAGCACTTTGGCGATCCAAACCCATACGCTGACCTTCCTCGTATGCAGATTCTCACCTTCACCCTGCCAAAGATGGTGCGTGATGAAGCTATTGAGAACAACGAGGTGTTCAAGTTCCATGAGTTCTTCCGTGTCTGGACAGAAGCTGACAAAGCCAGCATTCAGAAACTCATAGACAATGAGACAAGTCCATTGAAGCGTGTAGAGCTTCAGGCAAAGCTTGCTGAGATTCGTATCGATAAGTTCATTCATGAGGGAGCCATCAAGCGTTTCCTCGACAAGTTGGTAGAGGAATCTGATACCAGTCAGTACCCA
This sequence comes from Candidatus Equicola stercoris, assembly GCA_018065415.1. Classification (GTDB taxonomy): domain Bacteria; phylum Bacteroidota; class Bacteroidia; order Bacteroidales; family Bacteroidaceae; genus Prevotella. Next base: position 22,596 of record JAGHTI010000091.1, on the reverse strand, counting down.
TTCTCTACAGAGGAGTTCCGTGACAATTTCAAACATACTTTCTGGCTCCTCCCTGGTGTCAAGGAGGCTGCTGCACTCAAAGAACTGCTTGACGAGCATGACATCTTCGGTACGGAGAATGGTATGTTCCATATCATCAATGCTGCTGGTGACGGCAACATTGAGGATAAGGATGGTAGTGCTCTTGCCGATGTAGAAGACAACATCCGTGGTAATGCTGCAAAGAACATCACCAAGAAGGAATACACCATTACACTCTCTTGTGGTAAGCTGACCACTGGTGTTTCTGTTCCTGAATGGACAGCCGTACTCTGTATGAAGGGATCAGAGAATACTCCTGCTGCCAACTACATGCAGACCATCTTCCGTGTTCAGACACATGCTGTACTTGATGGCCGTCAGAAATCTGACTGCTATGTGTTCGACTTTGCACCAGACCGTGCACTTACTGCCGTAGCCGAAACTGCCAAGATGGCTGTTGATGCAATGGGAGCAGGCAAAAAGCAGATGAAGCGTAAGCAAAAGGAGGAAGAAGATCACCTTCAAGCATTCATCAAGCTCTGTCCTGTTCTCTCTATGGACGAGGGCGAGATGGGCAAGCACTTCTCTGCAAACCAAATTTTCGAAAAGCTTTCAAATGTTTATATAGAGCGTGCTGTTCGTTCGGGTTATGCCGACAACTCGCTCTACAATCCTGACCAACTCATGAACCTTACTCCTGAGCAGGAGAAGGCTCTGGGTGATGTCCATGACCTCCTCGGTTCTATGCCAGCTTCATGGAAGCCTGAGAAGATTACCGTCAATGACAATGGTTTGGGCGATGACAAGGAGGCTGAGATGGTTAAGTTCATCTATTTCCTTTCGCCTACAAATGTTGTTCCTACTCGTCCTGCCATGTCTGCTGAGACAGATGACAACAACCGTCCATGTACCGATGAGGATGGATGGTCAGAAATCATGTGTGCCCCATCTCAGATGTTCCCTTATCTGTTTATTTCCAAGACTCGCCTGATTGAAGGCACATGGACAGACTTCTCTCAGCCAACGCTTTGGAAGGAGTGGACAGATCCAAAGAAGGACACCGATGAAGCAAAGAAGAAGCGTGACGAGGAGAACAAGGAGAAGCGTGCTCGTATGTCCGTTCTCCGTGGTGTTTCTATCCGTATTCCTCTGCTCGTTTATGGTGCAGAGATCAACGATGATGCCGGAGAGGAGATTACCATCGACAACTTTGCAAGCGATGAGATTGTGGATGATGCTTCTTGGGAAGAGTTCATGCCAAAGGGCTTCACTAAAGAGACATTCAACATTCTGAAGGACTGTTTCGACCGTAGCATCTTTACAGGTGCTGCTAAGCGCATTCGTCAGATGGTTAAAGAGGCTGATACGCTCAATACCGAAGACCGCATCAACAAGATTGCTACCATTTTCTCTTACTTCCACAATCCTGATAAGGAGACCGTGCTGACCCCATGGCGTGTTGTCAACATGCACATGAGTGACTGCCTCGGTGGTTGGTGCTTCCTCAATGAGGAGTTCGACGGTAACTATACCGTTGAGAACGAGTATGGTGAGAATATCAATGCGGCTCGTTTCGTGGATCATGGACAGGTTACCAAGGATGTGTTTGGCAACTACAATGCCCGAATCCTGGAGATCAACTCTAAGACTGGTCTTTATCCTCTCTACATGGCTTACTCTATCTTCAAGAATGTGAAAGAACCTGAGTGGAGAGGTAACGAACTTACTGGCGAACGCGGTAAGAGCCGTGATGCTGAGCAGTATTATCATCAGGCAGACAACGATTTGTTGATTTGGCGTGACGTGCTTCAGGACAATATCTTTGTGGTATGTCGCACCAAGATGGCTGTTAGCATTACCAAGCGTACTCTTGCTGGCTTCCAAAAGGACATCCGCATGAATGTAAAGTGCTATGAAAAAACCTTAACAGTCAACGATTTGGTTAAGGCTGGTGTAATTAAAGATGATGTAACAAAGAGGGGTGATGACTATCTCTATAAAGGAAAGAAGCTTGTTAAGGCTGACGATCTTGTTACAGACGGCATCATTTCCGAGCGTGAAACAACATTGGTTGGTAAAAAGCGCTTCTATAATGGCGAAGAGAACGTGTCGGTAAATGTCCTTGTAAATGAAGGCAAACTTGCATTAACCTTGACGCAGTCAAATGGTACCTATTATTATAATGGTAAAGATAAATTGGAGTGCGATATGATAAATGTACTCCGAACTAATCCAGATATTTTCCTTAAAGACATCGCACAAGGAAAGACTTTCTGGAATGTCTATAATTCTATTCCAACAAGTAAAAACGAAGATATAAATAATATGAAGTTTACAGCGATTGTAGGTAATCCTCCATATCAAATAATGGATGGTGGCGGTAATGGTGCTGCAGCTATGCCTATTTACAATAAATTTGTAAATGTTGCTAAGCAGGTAAATCCTTCATATGTCTCAATGATTATGCCTTCTCGCTGGTTTGCAGGAGGTAGAGGACTGGATTCATTCCGTGAAGAAATGCTTAATGACAGAAGAATTAGCGTTATTGTTGATTTCCCTAATCCAAAGGAATGTTTTGAGAATGCGAACATTAGTGGAGGCGTTTGCTACCTTCTTTGGGATAAAAACTACGATGATGATTGTTCTTTCACCAATATCATAAATGGAGAAAGAACTACACTAAAACGCGCCTTGAATGAAGGAGAGGTGTTGATTCGCTATAACCAAGCTGTATCTATCATTAGAAAGGTTCAAAGCAAATCAGAACGATTCTTGTCTGAGATTGTTTCTGATTATATGCCTTTTGGATTAAGATCTTATGAAAGAGGCGAAGATCTTCCGATTCCGGGTTATGTCGCCTTGTATTCGAGTGCAGGAATTGGTTATATATCACGTGATAACGTTCCTGCAAGGCAAGATTTAATAGATAAATGCAAGGTTATCATTGGCAAGGCAATCTCTGGTCATTTAGGAGAGAATGGAGAATCTGGTGCTGCAAAAATTTTGGCAAGAGTTGAAACTATTGGCAAAGGAACTGTTTGTACAGAATCGTATCTCTGTGTCGGCAGTTGCGATTCACCAGAAGAAGCAATGCAAATAGAATCTTATTTGCGAACAAAATTCGTGAGATTCTTACTCTTGCAAGCCCTTTCTTCTATGAATATAACTAATGATAAGTTTAAGTACGTACCACTTCTTCCTTTCAATAAGAAATGGATTGATGCGGAATTGTACGAAATGTTTGAGCTCGACGATTCTGAGAAAAAGTACATCGAATCAACAATCAAACAAATGGACTAATAGTTAATGAAGAAGTTCTATAGAGACCTTCCGACGAACTACTCTGTATGTGAGCATAGTGACTGTCCTATTGCAGTCACATGCTTACATAGGGTAATGATATAAAAGTTTGACAATGACGCAACAGACATACACATACGAGCAACTGAGCAGAGCATTCCACAACTACTTGATGGAACGCTTTGATGGTGATGCAGAGGAAGTTAATCTCATAATTGAGACAGCAGAGCGTATAATCCCCAATACGCTCAATGACTACTTCGGAACACAGATAGCATCTATCTATGAGTTGCAGGATGGAAATGAGGTTGAAGACTTCCGCAAGAAGATCAAGGCTCACCCCATCCTCAAAGGCATTGACATGAGTGAGGAACCTCGCTACACCGAGGTGCTGAAATGGTATCGTCTGTTCGTTAAGGCTCTGAACACCGCCACTATACCTGTACCTGTGCCAGGGGAATACAAACTGCCAGAAGAGGAACACACACCTGTCGTTTCCGACAATAAATATCTGCCAAAGCAGCAGACAACCATATTCACCGAAGGCGAGGACGATGGAACCATAACCACCGAACACCGCAAGAGAAATATGGAACTCAGAGAGGCTTGCATCGAGATATTCAGAGCAAAGCATGGAGGACGAATCGTATGCGAGTGTTGTGGCTTTGACTTTGCTCGTGCCTATGACATAAGCGATGAGTACATAGAAGTGCATCACCGTTTCCCCTTCGCTCATACAGATGGCGCACATCCAGTAGATGCAGAGAAGGATCTCGTTCCGCTATGTGCCAACTGTCACAGAATGATACATCACGGTCAGGGAGGCAAAGGCAACTGCATGAGCCTCGATGACCTGAAAAGAATACACAGAGGTAAAACTTATAATAACAACTGATGACTATGCAGTCAACTGAAGAAGATATAAGATTACTCCATATACTGCCCCATAAGGTTGACGAAATGAGGCAGAGCATACTCCAGGGAGAACCCTACGTGTGGAAGTTAAGGCTTTCGCTCTCAGAGTTCTGCGACTTGGAGTCGGCAGTCAACAATAGTATTTCCTCCCACGGCAATAAGCATGAGCATTTGCTGTCGGAGGACTTTGCCGTTATTATTGTCATCTATCTTGCAGAGTGGTATAAACGCTTCTACAATGGTGCTGATACCATGGATGAAAATAAGGTTTTATCGCTCAATACGGAAGAACTGAAACGACTCTATGAGTCGGCTAAGATAGATGCAAAGACCTTTGTGTATAACGCATCGAAGAACCCAGACAAGACTTCCTACCGTTGGCAGGAATCCCTTCAGGTACTTGGTGGATTGGCAGTCCAAGCAGAGTTGAAGCGCGATAAGAACGACAACTTGCTGTCACAGCTCTGCAAGATCTTCCATGGTGAGGAGATTGATCTCGATGACTTGAAAGACAGAAATCGTGCCGTTGCATTCCAGGAATCAATAGCACGTCAGCATAGCCTTTATGAATATCTGAAGTGCATCCTTGAAAAGGATGAGAATGGCAGACGCAACCTGCCATTTGCACCATCAGACACCAAAGACGAAAATACAAGAATCCCCGAACTCATCAGCAAGATTGAGAATGCTGACGAACTTGCCAAGAAGCATAAGTTTGATTTCGAGTGGATCATACAATATACAGCCAGCACAAACTCCATGGTACGTCAGCTAAAGGTGAAGCTGAAACCAGAGGTTATCGGTGGTGGCAAGAAGCAATACCTCGGTTATGACCGACTTCGTACACCAGAATGGGGAATAGAGAACCCTGAGAATATAGGAAGAGTAAGTTTCTATCTCCGATTCAAGAATGGTGGTCACTATGTGCAGAAGGAAGGCAAAAAGGACAGTCCTGTGTTTGAATACCACAATACAGGTAGTGAAAAGACTGGATTCCTCTGCATAGGTCATGAAGAAGGATATTCAGATTACCATAATGTGCCTGTATCTCGCTTCGATAAGGTTGAAATCGTCATGAAGTACGATGATTCCTATCGTATCGTGCAGGAACTGGTAGTTGACGACTACATTCAGATTTACGAGGTATCGAAATCTGGAGGTCGCAGATTTACCTCACGCAAGAACTCGCAAGCCCCAACGGTTCTGATTTTCTCTTCTGCCCATCATCTAACAGAAGAGTATGCCAACATACCTGTATCATACGCCCACTTCCGCAATGGAGAGAATTGTGGTGAGGATTACTGTTGGTGTCCTATCATGGACAAAGTGATTCTGCGACTCAATACAGGCGAGGAGAAACCTTTCTTCAACCGCAATGGTCTGTATCAGGTAGTAACAAAGAAGTACCTGAAGACCATAAAGTATCTGGATAACGTGTTTGTATTGTACAAATACATCGATACCGAACTTGACGAAGATGAGATGCAAACAGATAACCTGACCGTATTGTTCGGAAGGAGTGCTCTGAGTGTGTTGCACTATCCATCAGGCATGGCTAAAGATGGAGTGCCTGTCAATGACTACACAGTAGAATGGTACAGCACGAAGGCGAAGCGATACGTAAACTGGGAAGATGACAACCAACCGACTCAGGGAAAGGTTCGTTTGAGGGTGACCGTTAAGGGTTTGGTTTTCACTCCCAAGGTCTATTATGTACCATTCTCACCTTCAAGTCCTGACCAGCAACCAATATGGCGCGACTTTGAGACAATGCGTATCTGTACAGCATTGGATGGAGTTGAAGACATACAAGATGACTTCAAGAAGGTGCTCGATGACAAGCAGCCAGACACCAAGCAACTGGAGATAGGCACAAGCAACGAGAAGATTCTTGTGGATGTGTATCGTCCGATTCTTGTTCGTGAATTGTCACAGAAGAAGAAAGGAGCTGCCGAAGGTCAGGTTATCAGTTACCATGAACAGAACGAGGAAATACAGATTCCTCTCATCAACTGTGAGCAATTCTCTGTGCGAGACTTCTCGGAGAATGGAGTCAAAGAGTATCAGGTGAAGAGCAGAGGAACAGTATATTATAACTTCCCTACATTCAATCACCCTGGCATTGATGGCACGAGCTTCCTGTTGGACGAGAAAGCATCAAAACTGACTCCAGAGGTTCCGTTGGATTACTTAAAGATATACACAACTAAGGCTCTTGATGATGCTGACGGACTGTATGCCTGGAACTACAAGAGTGATCCAGAAAAAGTTGATTCGTCATACAACATGACAGAGGAAGGTATCATTTTCCAAAGTCTGAAGGATAATGACTCTCCACGCCATTATGCTATGCCTCAGATAAAGAAAGGTAAAGGTGGCTGGGGTGGCAAGAAGAATGTTTTGGTAGTAGATCCGCTCTATTGCTTCGAGACTGTAGCAGAACATAGGGCGTACTTCTTCATGTTCAATCCGCTGATTAAGACTATCTCGACAGGAACACAGATAAAGGACATCCTGCTTCCTCTCATGAAGAAGCGTGATTATAAGTTGAATGATGCAGACATAGAGAATCTGCATAGATTTGCCATGCAGTTCCACTTCGACTGGATGCTCCTGCCAAGAGACACTTGGAAAGCTCAGATAGAAGAGTTTGCTGAGACAGAGGAAGAGAATGTGGTAATGACAAATGCCGTGATAGACTTCTTCTGTAAAACGCCAAAGGCAACAGACGAAAGGGAAAGGGTAAGCCTAATTGACTTTGTCAAGCGTTACTGGACTTTCAACAACTATCCGAAAGTGGATGGTATAGCCGAAACTGCGTTGAAACTGATAATGGACAAACCTGATGCCCTGAACAAGATTGGCGACCTGAAGGACTTCCTGAAGACCTATGATGAATGCCGATTCAAGTTCATCGAAATGAGTAAAGCAATTATTTCTACAGATAATATATAATCCACGATATGAAGCAGAAGTTTAGATTTGCAGAACTGTACAAAAAGAATCGCACGGCAGTAGAAAAGACACTGTCGGCAATGTGGTGTGGTGAAGCAAGAAACGAAAGCCAAAAGGGTTACGTAGCTCAGTTGAATAAGATTATACCAGAGGTTTTCGCACCAAAAGATGCAATGCCACTGGTACAATGTATGAACAGTTATGAGAGTGTCTATCCAGAGCATGAGGCAGAAGCCGAAGAAATGCTGGGTACACTATGGAAGAAGACCCTTCCTCCAGGAATATACTACAAGCCATACGAGCATCAGTACCAATGTTGGAAAGCGTTGCTGAAGGAGAAGACTCCAGACGGCAAGAACATGAGTATCGTGGTAACTACAGGTACAGGTTCTGGTAAGACAGAGTGTTTCATGCTCCCTCTTGTTCAGGACTTGATAGATAACTATAAGCCCGAGACCGTACAGGCAATCTTCCTCTATCCACTCAATGCCTTGATGGAAGACCAGAAGGCACGTATGGAGAAACTTTTGGTAGGCACAGACCTAAAGTTTGCCGTCTATAATGGCGACATGCCTCAGAGCATACCAGAACCAACGGATAAGAGCTACAAGAAGGTTATGCGTAAGGTGGATGCCATACGTGGTATCACTCGTGATGAGGAAGGTAATATCATAGAGGAGAAATATCCTCATGTAATTGCTACTCGTGACGAACTTCGTGCGCATCCTGCCAATATCCTTTTGACCAACCCAACCATGTTGGAGTATATCCTTCTTCGTGACAAGGATAGAAAACTCATTCAAGAAAAGAAGGATGGCGAAGAAGGTACACTTCGATGGATTGCCCTCGATGAGACCCATACCTATACAGGTGCAGGTGCTGCTGAGATTGCAATGTTGCTCAGACGTGTTCTGATGGCATACGGTGTAACAACAGATGACGTTCGTTTCGCTACTTCTTCTGCAACCATAGGTAGTGGTAACAATGAGAAAGCCAAGGATGAACTGAAAGAGTTCATTGCCAACATCACTGGCTTGCAGATGAATCAGGTTCGCTATGTGGATGGTAAGCGTAAGGGAATGGAAACAATTCCAGAAGCTGATAAGGAATACTGGCTTCGTCTGATGAATGAGAACAAGGATGGTTATATCAAACTTGACGAGCTCATTACAGAGGGTGCTACTATTGAAGAGAAACTTGAACGACTGGATGCCATGTGTCAGACAGCCGAGGAAGAGGGATTGGAAGACCTCAGAGTGAAGGTGCACTATTTCTATCGTGTGCCTAATCACGGACTCTTTGTTGATATTTCTGACCCTCACTATAAAGAAAATGGAAGCTTCAAGATTTATACGGAGAACAAACCATTCTATGAAGAGCCAGATGCTGCCCCACTGTTGGAAATGAGCCGATGCAAGCATTGCGGTGAATATGTGGCTATCGCCGAAGAGATGAAGATGGATGATGGCAGTATTGCCTATCAGCCAATCACCATGGATGATAGCGACATGTTTGATCTCGAAGATACAGAGAATACAAGCAAGACCTTCTATGTATTTGGCACATCGAATACTCAAGACACGGAATATGACAACAACGCACCATACATTATAAAAGGTAACAGAATGGTGAATGTGACCGCAGCTAACCCTGTTGGTCCTGGTTGGCATGTGATTGCTAATGCGCAATGCCAGTGTCCTTATTGTGGAACCAAGCTTACAAAGACCTCTAAGCAGGATGAAGATAATCCTGATCAGGTACAGACGGACGAAGAGGATATGAAGAAACTCCAGAAGTTCCGCATTGCAGCAGATTTCGTTTCTCGACTCATTGCCCCATCAACGCTTGACCTCATGACAGAGGCAAAGCCAAAGGATCCAAATAAGATTAGTCTTCACAACGGTCAGCAGTTTATCAGTTTCGTGGATAGCCGTCAGATGGCAGCACGTTCCACTATCAAGCAAAACTTAGAGGAAGAACGTCTGTGGGTTTATGGTACAATCTTCCATGAACTCAGCCGTATGGCAACTGCCGGTAACATGACTCTCGATGAAGCAAAGAAATACTTTGAGGAGATTTATGATAGTACTGGACGTAAGGATCCTCGACACAAAGAGGCAGAAGAGAAACTTGACATTCTCGAAGGCGATAATCAGCAAGAGATTGATGCACTTCTCGCAGAACTGAAACCGAAGAACTTCTTATCATGGGAAGATATTGAGGAGGTTCTGTTAAAGGATAGACTATCTGATACCTTCTGTCAACAGTTTGCAGAACGTTCGGAATTGAGCCCAGAACTTGATGACGAAGGCAATATCACACCTGCCACAAAGCGAAAGTACATCTTCGCTATCATGGTACAGTACTTGTCGAAACGACCTTTGACAGCTGCTGCACCAGAAACAATGGGTCTGTTTACTTCATACTACGTTGACCTGAAAGATGCCTTGATAGATAAGTTGCCTGATAAAGTGGAAATATTCAATGGTCATCTGTCTGAACAGAACAAGATTACAAAGAAGGATTGGCACGCACTGATGAAGATTTTCCTTGACTACACTGTGCGTTCTAATGAATCTGTTTTCCTAAAGATGGATGACAGAGACCCTATCGACATCTTTGAATGTGTACGTTTTGCTACACAGAAAGCAAGCCGTCGTCCAGTTCACAAACCAGTGATTAAGGATAAAGGAGGTAATCGTTCACGTATCATACGACTTTTGGCAAAGCTGATTGCAGAAGAGAAGCATATTTCGGTAAGCAACGCTATAACCAGTTACAGAGAATACATCCAGGACGTTATCGACTGCATGTGGAATGAGCTAACTCTGAAATATGAGTTGCTGGAACATAGTACCCACTATGACGATGACGTTCATCAGCATGTTAAGGATAAGGATGAAGTGATTGACGATGTACATCTTACTCCTTATCGTCTCAACCTTGCCAAGATAGGCTTCAAACTATATGAGGATGTTCATCTTTGTGATACAAATTCAGGTAGTGACAACCATCATGTAGAATGGTTACGACCTGTGGAGATTACCTTCCATGGCTATGCTCCATACCTTGTAGGCAGCGAGCCTATGCCTTTGCGTGAGGATTTGCATGAGAAATGGGTAGCATTCCCTTACCATAACTATAGCGATACGCCGAATCCTGCCGACGAGGTGATTGAGGCTTGGGCAAAGGAAAACCGAAAGATACTCTGGAATAATGACCTGTGGGGAGAGAACGGTACATTTGCTGACCGTTTGCTCCAGATTTATCAGTTCCCTGCACTTTTTGTTCAGGCAGAGCATACTGCACAAGTTGATAAGATGGTAAGCCGTCAGGTTCAAGAGGATTTCAAAGATCATTGTCTGAATATCCTTGCATGTTCAACAACCATGGAAATGGGTGTTGACCTTGGTGACCTGGAGTTGGTTATGATGACTTCTGTTCCACCTATGCCATCTAACTACAAGCAGAGAGCAGGTCGAAGCGGACGACGTGGACAGGTAAGAAGTGCCTGTGTTACGCTGTGTGGCTCAGATGCTGTAGGTATCAGAACACTCCTTAATCCGATGGAGAATGTAATCATGCGTTCTGTAAGCACTCCTACAGTAGATCTGAATAGCGCACAGGTTATCCAACGACACGTCAATTCATTCCTGATTAGGGAATTTGGTGTGTTTGGTATGGCTGGTGGCAGTATCAACGAGCAGGTTATCAGCTATTACACCAACTATCAAATTGTTCCTGATGGAGAAAGCCATCACTTCAAGATAAAGAAAAAGGCAGATAATGCGCCAGTAAGTCCGCTCGATGGACTTGGAGATGAGACTGGTACACCTTACGAAACCTTCAATAATAAGTGTAGCGAAGCAATCGACGATAAATTAAGAAGAAAACTCAGAATACTGTTGGCTGGCACTATCTTTAGTAGCCGTACACCTCAGTATGTAGTTTCTAAGGCTCGTGAAATGAATGAGAATTGTTATGCAGAACTCGAACTGCGTATTCAGGACTATGCAGAGCCTTATCGCAATGCCAAGAGTGCAAAACAGCAAGCGTTCTTTGAAATGAAATTCATTGAGCCATTGGCTGCTCGTTTGCTCTCTTATTGGGCTACTCATCGTTTCACTCCAAATGCTAATATGCCTGTAAATGTCATTGAGTTTGATATTAACTCAGCGTCACAGGACACATATTCATTGCTGACTGTTTCAAATCCATCATATCCACTGCGAACAGCTTTGTCTCAATATGCGCCAGGCAATCCAATAGCTCGCGATGGTATGGTTCGCATTGTTCGTGGTATCAGATACACCAACTTCTTTAAGCCAGAAGTTACATTCAAAAAACTCTATTTCAACAGGGAACAGGTAGTTATAGATACAAAGGACGAACTGGAGAATCTTGAAAAATGGCCAGTAAGCAAGACGGTTGACCTTGATATGCTTCAACCTGCAGAGTTCATTCCTGACATGAATGAATCTGCAAATCGTATTCTTGATAAGAATGTATATACACGAGTTAGTGCCCAGTTGATTGGTGCTGATGAGTGGAAGCAAGATCGTATAGAGCCACACTTGTTTGATTCAAGAAGCAGTCGAGAAAGTGGTAACGGACAGATTCTGTATTACAATGAAGGTACAGGGTTTGGCTACTGCCATTGTACCAAATGTGGAAAGACTGTTTTGGAAAGTTGGCCAGCAGCTTCATCAAGCGACCCAGAGAGATTACCGAATGAAATGAATACAATTCCTTCTAAGGATAGTGATAAGGAAGATTATCACTTCTCGCTCATTCGTAAAGGTAATAAGCCAAATCGTTGCTTGGGATGTAACAGCCCTGAATATATTAAACGTAACGTTGTGCTTGGCGATACCATTCAGACTGATTATACAGAGATACGTATTCGTCATTTCAATCAGGATTGGATAAATTCTCGTAACGAGGAAGAGAATCTTCTGATTACTCTTGGTCTTTTGTTCGCACGAAGTCTTTCAGAGGAACTGAATGTAGAGCGTACAGACCTTGATTTTACTATTACTCCAAATGGTCACCTTTGTATCTTTGATGCAAACCCAGGTGGTTCTGGTTATTCAAACCAGCTGGCTGCAATGGATTTGCTGAAAGCTGTTATTGAGCGTTCTGCAACAATCATAGAAGCAGCAGAAAAGTCAGGAAACAAAGAGGCTCTGATTGATAAGTTTACACTTCATTACGTTAATCATATTGATATTCAGGCTGCAAAAGCTTGGATAAAGGAAGAACGTGATGCTCGAAAAGTGTTGCCGGAACCTGTACAGCGTGTTTTCGGTGAGAGTGCAACAGAAACGTCACTTGCCAAGATGCAGCGTGCCTTTGTTACTTCTCAAAACGAAGTCTTCCTCTTTGTGGATGACGATTATAATCATTGGGAATATGAAGGTACAGATCATTGCTGGAAAGGTCAGTTCTTCAGCCGCTTTGCTCAGAATGCACAGCAGACATCGTTCTGTGTCGCTCGAAATAGTGATGCAAAGATGACAGCACCTGTACTGAATATGGTACGTAGTGTGAAGGGTTGGGTTAATGAGGTTCTCCATATCAAGAATCCATTTGCAAGCAATGGACTGTACCCATTGGCATACATTGATGGTAGATTGTACTTCACCAACAATCCGAACCATATCACCTTGAATGACAAATGGGGTAACGGAACCATTTACTACATTCGCACGAATAACTTTGCAGCTACAGCAGACTTTATAAATCTATCTGTAGAGGATAATACAACCAAGATTTTCAAGTTGCAGGATGGTGATCCAACTATCATCAAAACATCAGGTCTTGGCGAACTAATTCGTCAGAAGTCTGGTGCTATCATAGATAAGTTCATCGAACATTGTCAGTCCCATGCAGATGATGTAGTAAAGGTAGAGTATCAGGATGAGCACATGAAGAGCATCATGTCTATCATCCTCACCCTCCAAACTGCAGGATATTTCATTAAGCATTGTGGCAACGAGTTTACCTTAGAGTTCAAGTTGGAACGATACGACACGGACAGTGGTAAATGGGATAGCATTACAGCTAACTTGCCTTCTTCATTCTCGAAGGATGAACCTTATGGAAAGAAGGTCGGACGTGATGAATGGCTTGAAAATCTATCAAAGAGCTGGCTCGATGATATGGATTATGAAAACAACCTAAGTGGTTTCATTCTCCCTATCGTTTCTCAACCGAGAAATACACTCACTCACTGGCGTGTACTCTCATTCGAGTGTGCAGGTAAGCGTCTTAGCATCTACCCAGATGGCGGTCTCATGAATGGCTGGTCAATCTATAATGCTCCTGGTGAGTTCCATCGTTACGATACCGCAACTATCACCCATGATACAGAGATTGACTTATCTCGCAATCAGGAAATTAAGTTTGATGTAATAATTGAAGATATAGTATAATGGCAGAATTAAATTCGATAAACTATCTTGATTTGTGTGCAATACCAGAATTGTGCAACAAGAACTTCTATATACCAGAGTATCAGCGTGGCTACCGTTGGGGAGACACTCAGATACGTCAATTATTGGAGGATCTATATAGCTTCTTCTATGATGAACGTTCATCAGGTAGTTTCTATTGTTTGCAACCCATCGTGGTAAAAGAAATGCCAAAGGAGGCTGTTGATACAATAGGGCTGCAATCAAAGAACGATGATAACAGGTGGTATGAGGTAATTGATGGTCAGCAGCGTTTGACTACCATTCGCATCATTCTTGCGTTGGAAAACCTGTTAGATGAAGATAAGGAACTATCATTTAACATGTACTATAAAACTCGTCCTAACCTTGGTGATATATTCAATCAGTTGACTAAGAAGCGAGACGAGAATAAGGTGTATTCCATTCATGTGAATAATGAGAACTCCTTGGATATTGATTCTTGGCATATCCTGCAAGCTGCTAATAAAATCATCAACTGGTTCCAAACAGAAGCTGAACCATATAAGCCTTCGATTTCAAGTTTCAAAGGTACATTTTACGAGAACTTCTCAAATGACAAAGACAAGAGTAAGTCTGTTCAGGTAATATGGTATGAGTTGCGAGATAACAGTGACCCATATGAGATGTTCAAGCGATTGAATGATAAGAGTATTTCACTGAACAATGCAGAACTAATTAGAGGACTCTTTCTTTCTGACTCATCAAAATACAAATGTGATGAGCAGTTCCTCGCACAGTTTAACGATGATGCAAGAATCGTTGTGGAGAATCGTGAGCAAGCACGCAAACAAAGCCATATCATTGAGCAGTGGGATATTATTGAAAGTCAGTTACGTAATGAAATGTTCTGGTCTTTCGTCAAGAAAGATAAATGTTCTACCAATTATAGCTGCCGAATAGAATATCTTTTTGACTTAATATCAAACAAGACCGATGATGAGCGAGACCTCCTTTTTACATATTTGGAGTTTGAAAGTATGCTCAAAGATGGTAGGGTTGGAGATCTATGGGATTTATGGATAAAGGTAGAAACATACTACTCTTTGCTCATGGCATGGTTCAAAGATCCGTATTATTACCACAAGATAGGATTCCTTACAACGGAGCTTGGAGAGTCAGCTTTGACCGAACTGTTGCAAGAATCTTCCTCTTGTAGCAAGACTAAGTTTAAGAAATCTATTGATAAGAAAATATATGACTCAATACATGATAAGAGAAACAGTAAACGAATACTTGAGTATAACTATCAGGACGATTACAATCTCTTGAAAAGAGTTTTGTTCCTGTACAATGTTGAATCCACATACCAGCAGGGGCTTAGCTTCTTTCCCTTCGATCAGTATAAAGAATCTGACTGGACGTTAGAGCACATACATGCGCAGAACTCAGAAAGAATAGACAGGAGTATCAAAGACAAATGGGTAGAATGGTTTACCGAGAACCAAAAGACTTTGGAACGACTGGCTAATAGACTCCAGGACGATTCAGACTTGAAGAGTCTTATTGAGAATTTCAATCGAGAGTTTGACAGACTAAAATCAAACAAGGACAAGTACACGTTCAATGATGTGACTCGTGTCTTTGATAGCGTCTTGGGATATTTCAATTCTTTGAGCAAACAGGATGGTACACCGACTGTAATTCATGGTATTTCTAATATGGCTTTATTAAGCGGAAGCACGAACTCATCTATTGGTAATTCTGTCTTTGAAGTGAAGAGACAGATGATTATGGATGCTGATGCAAAGGGAACATACATACCGATTTGCACAAGAAAGGTGTTCCTGAAGTACTATAACAAGGAGGATAATAATTTTACCGTTCAGCAGAATTTCTACTGGAGCGAAACAGATAGAGTGAACTATCTGAATGACATTAAAATGGTGCTAAAGCAGTATATAGACGCAGAAGCTCCTGAAGTTGCACAAAATGTAGAAGAAAAGGAAGGTATAAATGAATAATATAGGCAAACTCACAACATTCAGCCGTTTGATTAAAGAGGAATCTGTAATCATGATACCGAAAGTTCAACGTGATTACGCATACGGTAGAAAAGAAGAAAAGGTGGAAAGTGTATTGAGTGGTATGCTAACTACTATGTTTGAAGCAGTCAAAACCAATACGCCAGTTATCTTTGACTTTGTGTATGGAGGTACATTTGTTAAAAAGAACAATGAGTCTTCTGGTTTAATACCTCTTGATGGTCAGCAGCGTTTGACAACTCTATTCCTGCTTCACTTTTACGCCTCATTAGTACAGCCTAATGTCGAAGCAGATGAATTGGAAGGATTAAAAAAGTTTAGATATGAGACCAGGCAATCTGCTACAGATTTTACAGAAGCCCTAATTGGTCCTATAAGAAACGATATACTTAGCAAGTATTCAATTGACAAAAAAGTCAAAAGCTTGATAGAGGATAATCCGAAATACTTGCCAAGTTATTCTTCCGACCCAACTATAATCTCTATGCTGAATGTGATTGAGGTTATAGAAAGCCTGTACAGACAGGAACCTATAGATAATCTGTGGACTAAGCTTAATAAAGAAGATTCTATCCAGTTTTATTCACTATCACTCGATAAGTTTGGTTTGACAGATGATTTATATATAAAAATGAACTCGCGAGGAAAAAAACTGACTCGCTTTGAGATATTCAAGTCAGACCTTGAAAAAGCTATTAACAATATCTCGCCTGAGTTGAAAGACGCAATATCTGTAAAGATTGACAATTCATGGATGGATATGCTGTGGCATTATGCCCAGAACCTACCTGAAAAAAAGGATATTGTTGAGAAGGCAGATGAGGGCTTTATGTGCTTGTTTAATAACATCTTTAGAATCGAGATGTTCCGTCGTGGACTTGAAAAGAAGAGCAAGCGTAATCCATCTATCGACGAGATCATAACAGACAAGGAATCCATTGAAGATGTTATATCTGTGTTTGATTGTATGTCTGAGATTCATAAGAATGGAGGCATTCAACAGTATTGGGATAAGTACTTCTATTTTAGCGATGACTATTTAGGAGTCTCTGATAAAATCAGACTGTTCTGGAATCAGAATCAGAACAGAAAACCTGTGTTGTATCTTGCTATGGAGAAAGAGTTGACGGTTCCAGAATCTGTATATTTCTATGCGATATATCTGCTCAATAAAAAAGGAATAGATTTCGAAACGTCTTTTAAATGCCTTAGAGTGGTTCGTAATCTCGTAACAGCAAATGTTCGTGCTAACAGTGCTCGTTATGATATGCTTGCTGGTTTTATGAGCGATGTAGAAGAAATCGTTGTGAATAAAGGTCAACTTCAAGAATCTGCTAATCATACATTTGTGTCTACTTCTTGTGATGAAGAGATGTACAAGCAAAACTCTTTTACGGGTGAAGAGTATTCTGATTTGTTGAAATTTGAGAATCATACAATTCTTCAGGGCTCACTAATGCTGTTCATGAACTCTTATTCAGAAAGTTCAGAGCTGTTTATGCAGCTTAATCATTTCACAGATGTATTTGATAATTCGACATCAGCTAATTACGACAAGATAAGGAAGAATCTCATTGATAAAGATATAGAGTATTGTCAGTTTGATCCAAACATGGAGAACGAAGAGAATATGACTCGAAGATATTTCATTCATAAAGAACAGGATCTTCAGTCTTTCTTTATCAAGAATGAACGAAGAAGAAACCAAAATGCTATTCTTGAGATTGTAGCTAATAAATTACTTTCAGGTTCTACACTCAAAGAGCCTTCTGAGAAGTGTAAGGAGTTTGACATAAAAGACTGGAAGTATTATATGGTTAAGTACAATAGTGCAAACCGAGAAGACACCAGTTGGGGATGTTATGCATGGGATGACAAAGAGAATAGACCTCTTGAAATGGTTATTCTAAACAGCTCGTACCATAGCAAATACAACATTGAATGGAAGATGCTGAACCATATTCTTGTCTCTGAGTTATGGGATGGTAATGATAAATATTCTCTCGATCCTCATGCTTCAAGTCCATTTGTCATGAACAAACTTGGAATAACTCTATCCATATCTCAGGAGGGTTGGGTTATGCAATGCAGTAATGAGAATATTATCGAAAAGATTACAGAATCATCGGAATATTCCATTTGTAAGTATGGCGAGGAAGACAATATATATTTGGTTGACTTCGCATCAGATGAGTCATCTTTAGACTATATTGATCTTGCAAAAATACTCATTGGCGATATTGAGAATGCTCATGTAGCAATATCTGCTAATAATGAATGATAACCTTTTTTGAAATTTTCTTAGATAAACAGGGAACCAATGGCAAGAACCAAGTTTTATCACGCAGATGAAGTTGCAAAACTACTTAATTGTACCACTTCGGAGGTCTATGCACTTTTGAAGGATGGTACTCTAAGCGGTTATAAAAACAGACGTCACTGGCTTATCGACATGGATCAGCCATATCTGAATAATGTAAAACCTGTTCAATCAGAGATTTCAAAAAAGGTAAAAGTAGAAACCAAGAGCAATATATCTTATAGGTATGTTAGAGACACTGAACATTATGAAGTTCTTTACAAGGAAATAATGTCTGTCAAAAAGTCTCTTGAAATAGCTACAGCAGATTTCAAAGGTGTTCGTTTGCATGAAAGGTCAATGACCGAGATATTAAACGATCTTGCCAAACAAGGAAAAGACGTAACTGTTATCTTCATGAAAATGAATAGTAGAGCACAAAGTGACCAGGAAGAAGAGGACGAAATAGCCTTCAATCACATTAACTGTCTAAGAAACCACATGAAACTTTTTATATTCGATAAAAAGAAGGTTTATATTGGTTCGGCAAATTTAACTTCTGCGGCTATAGGTAATAGAACAGGAACTAAAAAAATGCCAAATTTTGAGGCAGGGCTTTTGACGAATGATCCAGAGATTGTAAAACAGGCATCTGAACATTTTGCAAATGTGTTGTCGGAAAATATCTGCAAAGGTTGCAAGATTCAGTCCTGCGAATATAGACACCTACAATAATTCTATAATATATATGAATACTCTTCAATACTACATATCATGTTTTACATCCATGAACTGTAACAAGTATCGTGGACAGGTAGCTCCACACAAAGCAATGATGCTCATTGCCGTGATGGAAGAGACTGCTAATTGTCATATTACAAATGGCTTTGTACCCCACAATGACAGAATGGTGAAAGCATTTGAGTGCGCATGGCGAAGGTATGTAGGTGAATCAAGTGTTTTCAACCCTGCATTCGCAACACCATTCTACCATCTTAGCAATGAACCATTCTGGAAACTGATGAAGTCAGACTGTTATGTTGAAAAGAAAGAGTATTCATTAGGAGCCCTTCGTGAGTCTTTCTATGGTGCCAAACTTCCTGACGATCTCTGTCAATACATGGCAGAGTCAGCAAGCAGACAAAGATTGAAGCGTGCTTTACTTGACAAATTCGTTCCTAATTGGAATGATAACGAGAACACCTGGATGGTTGCAGAATCGGAAATTGAATATAGCAATTCTGATAAAAAACAATCATTTAGGATGGTAGCGTAATTTTTTTAGCATTTTTTTCTTGTGGTGAAGATAGGCTGCACTATACCCATTTACCTTTGCATCGCAAATTCGAGATTATGGCTAATTACAACATATGAATACATATCTGGTAGAACTAATATCCGACCTTGACGAGCAGGTATCTGTATATGTCGAAGCTTTTGATGAAGCAGAGGCAGAAGCAATCGGTATAACCATGTTGGAGAATGGTGAACTTGATTGCGCCGGTCAGATATGTGCTGCTGCAACTGCGGTATTAGCATGAAAGTAAGTATTAAGTTCAAACCAAAACATATAAAACATCAAAATGTAGAACTAACAAATTTATGAAGATACTCATATTCGATACAGAGACAGGCGGTTTGAACGCTTACAGAAATGACATCTTACAATTGTCGTTTCAGGTAATCGATGGTGACACCTTTCGCACTTTGTTAGAATCAAATTACTATTTCCCATGGCCAGAGGATAAAAGACGTGTGGAATGGGGAGCGATTCAGGTCAATGGCTTGACCGAAGAGTTTCTTGCTATGCAAGATGTTTACGATCGATATGAGGTCTTGAACTTTTTTATTGATGAGTTGATGGACTGTGATCTTTGTGTTGCTCATAACGGTGAATTCGATAAAGGATTCATTGATGCGACTGCACGACGTGAAGGTATTTCGCCTATTGAATGGCCACCAATGATTGACACGATGAAGACAACGACAAACTTGTGCCGTTTACCTGCTCGTGGAGGAAGGTCTGGCTACAAATGGCCTAAGCTCATAGAGTTGGCAGAATGTCTCAGGATCAAGACTGATGACATTAACTTGCATGATTCATCTGCTGACGTTGAGTTGACGAAACGCTGTTTCCTCTACTTGTTGGAAAAGAAATTCTATAGGATATAATCATGAAGATAATAAGCTATAACACATACAAATGCACTCAGTCAAAGATAGACCATATCCTTGCAATGGGAGCAGATTTATATGTTCTTCCTGAGTGTTTCAGTAAAGAACATATTACTCTTCCTGAAGGGTACGATATGCTTTGGTGTGGTGATGAGGATCTAACGGAGAAAGGACTTGGAGTCATTTGGAAAATGTCTTTGTCTGTACATGTGATACCAGAGTACAAGAAAATAAAGCACATGTTACCGATAATTGTCAATGGTGCAGGATTCCCAAAGTTTATACTTGCTTCCTGGCCGACAGTATGGAAGGAAAAGAAAACTTACCCTCAATTACTTCTTGAAGCACTAAAAGAATACTCATTCTATCTCGACAGATTCCCATCTGTGGTAGTTGGTGACTTTAATTGTTACATCGGTCAAAGTGGCGTAAGAAAAAGTACAGGTACTTTTGAGGACTGCATTATGGAAATGGAAGTTCATGGATTGCGAAGTCTCTATCATGAACAGACAAATGAGAAGTTTGGAGAAGAGAAGACTCCAACATTCTTCTGGCAATTCAACCAAGAGAAACCTTATTTTCTTGATTATGCTTTCTGCACAATGAAGCCAATTAGTTTCAAGATAGGTGATTGGGAGCGAGAAATCAGTGACCATCGACCTCTGATAATCGAATTGGAAGAAGAGGCTTGGGACGGAAGACCATAACAGGTTAATTATGCTATGGAAGGATGGCAACATCAGATGTTTTGCCATCTTTTTTTGTGCCCCAAAGTGGATAACCAGTAAAAATCAAATAAAAATTCAAACTTTTTTTTATTTGTGAAGATACGCTGCACAATAGCATAATACCTTTGCACTGTCAAACTTAAAAAAGACTTTCATTATGGGATTATTAGATTTCTTATTTTTGAGCTCGGTTATGAATAACAGTAGTAACAAAAGGAGCAGTTCATCAAGCCATAGTTCGAACTATAGATCTTCATCCTACGATGCAGGGTATGAGGACGGTTATGAAGATAGTTGTATGGATCATGATTGTGATTCTTTTGAGAGCAGCTGCGATTGTGACTGCGATAGCCATGATTATGATTACGGCTGCGATTGCGATTGTGATGGCGGTGATTGGTAAATAGTATATTGAGACATTAGTCTTTAATAGATAGAATAATATCCAGAAGGATGGTTGGGTTAAATGCCTTGCCATCCTTTTTTGTTGTCAGATGAAGGTGTGGACCGGTCGAAGCACCAGTATTTCCCGAACACGCTATAATGGTTCCTGCATTCACAAAATCATTCACTTTGACGTACTGCTGAGATAGATGACAGTAGCTGATGGTGTAGTCGCCAGTCTTTACCGTCACGAACTTGCCCGATCTTTTATCTTGACCAACCTTAATCACAGTACCAGGAAACATAGAAAAGACACTTTCGTATCGAGCAGAAAGGTCAATCCCATTGTGCATCATCCTCTTGTGATAGATAGGATGCATTCTCATACCGAAGCCAGAACCTATATGAATGTTCTTCAAAGGGAGGGACACAAGAGAATAATCGAAACTTGTAGCAGCAGAAAGGGTTTGCGAGGTATTGTTATTCCCTAACATGTCAGTCTTATCAAACGAAGAGATTGAGTCTGTCGCTAAAATACTATCCGTCGGAGTCTCTACAGGCTTTGACGGATTTTCTGTTTTTATACGTTTGTGATCGTATGTACCTATAGTATTGAACTGGGCGAATGCGGTGACGTTCAGAAGGAAGGTACAGGCAATGGAAAGAAAGATTTTAGTCGTTTTCATGCCGCAAAGGTATGATTTATCTCTGACACAAAAAGAAAAACACCTTGACCAACAATCAAACTCTAACTTTATTTTTGTTTATAGTATGATTATTGCGCTAAAATCATACTATAAAATTAAACCTTCTTAAATCAACGGCTTGTAGATATGCGTTTTACCTATCAATAGGAAAACATAGCTTAAATTTGCAGCGGAAAAATGTCCATATTGGGCGAAAGTATAATTTTTGAACACTATTAGTATGATAAATCATTTTGAAGAAAGCGAGATTCCTTACGGTACTCTCGAACGTTTTGGACTCACTCAGGATATGATTGAAGATCTTCCTATTGATGTCCTTCAGAACATCTACAACGGTCGCCGTTCACCCGTGTTACCTATTTCTATTATTACTGAGGATGGTGAGACTGAGACAGCCCGAACATGATTCAGCCTCGAACGAACTCCTGAAGGTGGAGTCGATGTACTCTTCTATCCGAAGCTCGATGAGTATGACCTTAATCTCTTCATCGAACAGCAGAAGCAGCGTCTTCTGGAGGTTTAGTCTATCATCTGTTACTTGGAAAGTAACGAAGAGAACAAGGAAGCTGGCGGTAAGCGTTTCTTCCAGAATGACCCCGAAAGCAAGCAGGTTCTCTGTGTTCCTATGGCGGTCATCGGTCGTAACATGCAGTA
>JAGHTI010000052.1 GCA_018065415.1 Candidatus Equicola stercoris | reverse complement strand
ATCTGACTTGTCGGGCAGAATCACCATTGTTGTCGGGCAGACCTACCATCTGGGCAAGTTAGAATCAAACTCTGTGAGCCGAAGATGTGACTTGCCTTTATATCGAACGTGCTCGTCGCATAGTTTGCTCGTGCTCGTCACATAGTTTCTTTGTGCCCGTCGAAAAGAAGTGACAAACTCGTCATAAAGAAATGGTCAACTCTTCATAAAGAAATGCCCAACTCCTCATAAAGTTTTTAGTAACTCTTCACGTAGTTTTACCCACATCTTCACAAAGAATTTGTCAACACGTCATTTTGATTACATCTTCACGTGGTTTTGACAAAAACTATATGAAGTGTTGAAATCGAAATCTGCTCGCAAGGTGTTAAGTCTCTCGCAGAGCAAAATTTATGGTTCTATGAACTTCCGTGAATAATCACAGCCACAATAATGTAAATACATTTACTATTGATGTCTGTTCTTCTTCACGACTGCTGACGCAGTATCATAAATTTTGTACGCAGAGGGCAGAGGCGCAACTTTCAGTTGCTGCGCAGAGTTTTTAGTGGCGGATAAGATTGCCATTCTCTACATGAGTTCTTGTATCAATAATAAAGTCAACTTGGTACACTCGTACTTTCAACTAAGTACACTCGTACTTCCAACAATGGTCATTCGTGCTTCCAACTATGTACATTCGTATTTCCAATAGTGGTTGGTCGTACTTCCAAATATGCACATTCGTATTTCCAATAGTGGTTGCACACATCAGCAATTGCGGTTGCGCACATCACCAATTGCAGTTGCACACATCAGCAATTGCGGTAACTTACATCAACATTTACGGCTGCTGACATCAACATTTGCGGTAAGTCGCAATTGTTGAAATTCTTTAGATAAAACGCACTTTCGTGCGAATAAAGAGCCTTAAAAGGCTAAAAAAATGCTTAAAATCAAATCAGAACCCGTTGAAGAAAATGTAGAAGCCCACCATTACGGCAACAAGCAGAATCCATAGCAGTCTTACGAAAATGGAATTTTTGCTTTCTACCTTCTTCATAGCAGGTTTCTTTTCATCTTTTCCACAAAGACTCACAATAGTCATCATCAGTATCAGTATGCAGAAGATGATAAATGAGAGCATACCGAAGTGTATGTATTCGTTTCCGTTGATGCCCCATAGGTAAACGATACCGATTCCGATGCTGAATACTGTTCCCAATGTCAATGCGAGATTAGCAGCCATTGTGGTACAGCGTTTCCAGAATACTCCCATGAGGAATACTGCTGCCATCGGTGGAGCAATGAAGCTGAGTACTGACTGGAAGACATTGAAGAGGTCCATGCCTTTGATATTGTCAATGGCAATGGTTATCACAATGGAAATCAGTACGCCTATGATGGTGACCATTCTTCCAACCTTGATTATCTCCTTCGTGCTTGCTTCTGGATTGAACCTCTTTACATAGATGTCCATTGTGAATACTGTACTTAGAGCATTCAGGGCACTGCTGATGGTGCTTACTAATGAAGCTGTGAGCACTGCCATCACCAGTCCAACCATGCCGATAGGGAAGAGGTTGGTGACAAGTGTCATATACGCATTGTCTTGCTCTACTTGCATGTCTCCGAAGAAACCAGTACGGACAAGAGCAAAACATACGATACCCGGAACGATATATATGGCAACATCAAGAATCTTCAGCCATCCAGTAAAGTTGGCACCTTTCTGACCTTCTTTGAGATTCTTTGCCGCCAAGACAGGTTGCACCATACTCTGGTCTGTGCACCAGAACCACATTCCTGAAACTATATAGCCAAGTAGAATTGGTAGCCATGGGTAGTCGGGATGGTCGTTAGGCAACCATAGGTTCCAGTAATGGCTTGGTATGACATCAGGGTCAGCAAGTGTCTTGATACCTCCAATGAAAGAGTTGTGTCCGAGATAGCAGATACCTACGATGGTGAGTGCTGCAGACACGACGATGAGCAATACCATCTGGAATACATTTGTATAAGCAACAGCTTTCAGACCTCCGAGAACGGTAAAGAATGCTGAGATAGCCAACAATATCAATGCCGATGCCCACATAGGAATACCAAATACCTGACGGATGAGTATGCCACCAGCAAACAGTGTCAAGGCGAGCCATGAAATCATGATGGTGACAATGGTGTACCATGCCAACATGTTGCGTGTGGACTGTCCAAATCTCTTTCCCATGAATTCTGGGAGTGTTGATATTTTTTCTCCCAAATAACGTGGAGCAAAGACAAAGGCAAGTAATCCTATGAAGATGAATGCATACCATGCATAATTACCCGATACGATACCAGTGGCAAATCCTGCACTTGCTGATGCAATGAGCATGGATGGACCTACATTCGTACCCCACATGGAAAATCCAATTTGGTACCATTTCAACGAGTGATTTGCAAGGAATAGATTTTCTTCTTTTTTCTTTCTGGCACTTGCCCATATTCCTATGACAAGTAATGCTACGAAATATGTCAGAAGTATTACCCAGTCAAGTGTTCCAAATGTTATTGAATTCATAGTTTAGTGGTTTTGCGGTTATGCGGTTATGCGGTTTTACGGTTTTACGGTTATGCGGTTTCTTGATCTCCTAATTTCCCATTAGTCGTTTAGCCAGTGAAACAGCAGAATTAGCATTGTCGCTATATCCGTCTGCACCGATTTCATCACAGAATTCCTGAGTTACAGGAGCACCGCCAATCATAATTTTTATTTGTTTGCGTATGCCAGCATCTTCAATGGCCTTGATGATTTCTTTCATATAAGTCATTGTAGTAGTGAGCAAAGCACTCATACAGATGATGTCAGCATTATGTGCTTTTACTTCCTCGATGAATTTTTCAGCACTTATATCAACGCCAATGTTGAACACTTCAAAACCACATCCCTCAAGCATGGATGCAACAAGGTTTTTACCTATGTCGTGGAGGTCGCCCTTGACAGTGCCGATGATGACCTTACCCATTGATGTGGTCTCCTTTCCTGCCATCAGAGGTTTTAAGATTTCCAATGCAGCCTTCATGGCACGTGCAGACATGAGAAGTTGTGGAACAAAGGCAGTACCTTCTTCAAAGCGTTTGCCAATCTCACTCATGGCAACAACCATCTGACCATTTATTATTGTCTGTGGTTCGATGCCTTTCTCTACTTCTACCTTTGTGGCCTCGACAGCCTCTGGTGCCTTACCTTTTACGATGGCTTCAAATAATGCTGATAAAACAGATGTTTCTTTTTCCTTTGGTTCTATTGTCTCTTGCTTGATTTCTGTATGTGCATTTGCTGTTACAGGTCCTCTGCGTGGTGAGATAAAGATATTCTCATCAACTTGAACGAGTTTGGCAATCTCTCTGATATGTGTGTCGTCAGTTCCACAGCATCCACCGATGATGTTGACAAGATGTTCATCAATGAGTGGCCATACAGCCTTTTGCATCATCTTAGGTGTTTCGACATATTTTCCGTCTTTGTCAGGAAGTCCAGCATTAGGGAATGCAATGACATATTGTGGAACTGTAGAGGCAATCTTTCTCAAGAAAGGCATCATCTGTTCAGCACCGAGTGAACAGTTGAGTCCTACAGCCATAACAGGTTCATCCTTAAGTGACAGCATGAATTTCAATAGGTCTTGTCCCAGCATGTTGAATCCCTTAGGGTCCTTGATGGTGAAACTCATGATGACAGGCATCTTGCTCCCTGTTTTCTTGAATGCTTCGAGAGCCACTTTTGCATTTTCTGTATCAAATATGGTTTCTATCAGCAAACAGTCAACACCTCCATCGACAAGTGCCTGTATCTGTTCAAGGTATGCATCAAGCAATTCTTCTTTAGAGATGTCTCCAATAGATACGCATTTAGATGTAGGGCCGACACCTCCTGCAACGAAGATTGGTTTTTCTGGAGTAGAATAGAAACCTGCGATACCTTTTGCGATGCTACATGCTGCAATGTTAATGTCGCGGACATGTTTCTCCATGTGGAAGCCTTTCAGAGATATGCGTTGAGCATTGAATGTGTGTGTGGTGATAATCTCTGCACCAGCCTCAACAAAACGTCTGTGAACATCCACACAGACACCAGGATTTGTCAGATTAAGCAAGTCATTGCAACCTTTCAGTTCGTTACTGCAATCAGCAAACTGATTGCCACGATATTGTTCTTCTGTCAGTTTATACTGCTGTATTGTTGTACCTTGAGCACCATCGAGTACAAGGATGCGTTTCTTCATCTCTGCCTCAAGGTCTGCTTTCTGTGGGCATAGCAATTCTTTTTTGTTTTCTAC
This sequence comes from Candidatus Equicola stercoris, assembly GCA_018065415.1. Lineage (GTDB taxonomy): Bacteria > Bacteroidota > Bacteroidia > Bacteroidales > Bacteroidaceae > Prevotella. The sequence goes on along the minus strand of JAGHTI010000052.1, from coordinate 30,951 downwards.
TGTGTGTTCACAACCACAAGCACATCCGTTGTTGTGCTTTTTGAAATCATCTACAATTTTCATAGCTTGTTCTACTTCTTTTTCGTTTTGGAAATCAACCTCAAGATGCACTCCTTCAGTTCCTATGTTTTCTAATAATGGTTTAATCTCATCTACAGACAGGTGGCATGCCATGATGCTCTTTCCTGCTTTAAGAATTTCTTTATATAGTCCATACCATTTAGGATCACCTCCCTGTGGCTCGCCAACACCTGGTGTCCACTGTATGGCATTAAGTTCTTCTATCTCCAACAATGACGGTAGGTGATGCATTGCTCCAACACCGTCAAGATGGTATAGTGTGTATGGTATTTTTTTGCATTGTTCTTTGATGAACGGCTGTACAAAACGACGATAGTCTTCAGGCGAAATCATCGTTGAGATGTCGCACTGCAGTTTTGTCATCTTATCTGGAGCCCATGATGAGAAATAACAGAAAGCCATCTCATTACCTTCTCGGATGATATCGTATAGTTCATCAAAAACCTTGAAATAGATGTCGTTGATTCGTTGCATTTGTCTTTCCACAATTTCAGGTTGTGTGACAAGATCTGTAAGCACCTTGTCTGTACCTTTCATAGCAGCAAGAACGTCCAGTCCTTCCATGAGGTCAGGCATGCCGACATAATAATTGCCGTTTGCCTTTTTCTTGCATGCTTTCAATAGTTCTTTGTGGAGGATATAATTTGGATGATTTGGGTTGAAATCGAAATCATCTTTATATTCTAGGTCAGGAAATATCCAAATGGTATCGTCTTCAGAAGATTCTTCTTTTTCCGTACCGTCAGGATTGTCGTATCTTGCACCAAGTATGGCAGCCAATGAACCAGGACCGAGTTGTGTGTTTGCCACAGGTAATATGTCTGCTTTTAGACAACTATGAGCAACGTACCAGTCGAGATATTCTGCTCGCCATTGAGGGTCAAACCAACGCTGGCGGTATCCTTTTGGTGCAGCAGGCATTGGTATGTTGGCATGAGGCGTGACTCCATTTTGGAAATGTTCCCACATGTTCACAATCACCCCCTTGTGGTTCCACCAGTCAATATAGTGTTGTTTTGTCTCTTCTAAGTTTTGTTTCCAAGTCATAAACTCTCAGCTCTCAGCTCTCAGCTCTAACCTCTATTTAATCTTATCTACCATTCGGAACAATCTGTTCCATCTTATGCCCCTTCCGTCAGGGTCGATAGACAACCAGATGAAAATAGGTTTACCAACGATGTGGTCTTCTGGTACAAAGCCCCAATAGCGTGAGTCTGCAGAGTTGTGCCTGTTGTCACCCATCATCCAGTAATAATCCATCTTGAACGTGTAAGTGTCTGTTTGCTTTCCGTTGATGAATATCTTTCCATTTTTGACAGACAGGTTGTTGCCTTCATATACACGGATAGGGCGTTCATACATAGGCAGGTTGTCCAAAGTCAGTTTTATGCTTTTCCCTTTTTGTGGTATCCAAAGAGGTCCGTAGTTGTCGCGTGTCCAATGTGTGTTAGCATTCAGCGGATAAACCTCTCCGATGAAAGACGTGGTGTTCAGTGTTACACTCTCCACGATGTCTTTTTTCTTTTTCAGTTCCTCGGCACATTTCTTTGTCAGAGGCATCACACCGCTTTGATTGAGAGATATAATATCTTCGTTGCTGATACCCAGTTCTTCCATGACCTCATCAGGAATAGGTTTTATGAGTTTTACGTGATAAGTATATTGAACGTTATCAGGCTCTTTGTTCGGTTTGCCGTCAAGATATACTATTCTGTCCTTTATCTGAATTGTCTGTCCTGGCAATCCGACGCAACGTTTTACATAGTTCTCTCGTCTGTCAACAGGGCGGGATATGATTTCACCGTATTGAATGCTATTGTCACGCAGATACTGTCTGCCAGTGTTGTATAGCATCTCGTAGAATTTCGGCAGTTTGTCCTTTTCGATATCGTCAGGATTAGGATTGTTCATTATCTGAGCACCGAAACTATAACATATCTGGTAATAATCAGCAGCCTGATATTGTGGATTCTCAAGTATGGTGTCTCCTGCAGGATAGTTGAACACGACAATGTCATTAAGTTTAATCATTCCCAATCCTTTTACCCTCTCATATTTCCATTGAGGCCATTCGATATAACTCTTAGTTCCTGTCACAGGCATGGTGTGCTGTGTCAGTGGCATTGTCAATGGTGTCATTGGTTTTCTTGGTCCGTAACTCACTTTACTAACAAACAGATAGTCGCCAGTGAGCAGTGATTTCTCCAACGATGAAGACGGAATCTCGTAATTTTGGAAAAAATAGATGTTTACAAAATAGACGGCAACCAATGCAAATACAAGTGCATCTACCCAACTCATCAGTACACGTATCGGCTTCTCGGCATTTTTCCACCAAGTCCAGTTTATCTTTTTAGTAATGTAGATGTCATAGATGAATGGTGTGACAAGCAGTCCCCACCATCCATTTATCCAGTAAAGGAAAATAAGATATAGTATCATTATCACAATGAACTTTGTCCATTGTACCTTCATGTTTAACTTTTTCTTGTCAAGATTTTCCATATATCAATTATCATTTTTTATCTTGTTTGTGTTCCGACGGGTGAGTTTAGAATAGGTGCTCAAATAAGTCGCTCATTTTCAGCAATCCCTTGTGGTTGTGAGTATATTCCGCTGCCAATACAGCACCCAATGCAAATCCCTCTCTGCTATGGGCATCATGAGAAATGGTTATCATATCTGCTACGGAATTGTAATTTACCTTATGGATGCCAGGAACTTCACCTTCTCGGATTGAGGTGATAGGTATTGTCTGCTCTGTCATGCTCTCATCCGCTAAACGCCATTCTGTCTTTCTGTCAATATTTTTGATTATATCTTCTGCAATGGTGATGGCTGTCCCTGATGGTGCGTCGAGTTTATGGATGTGGTGCGTTTCTTCTATCTGCACATCATATTCTGGCATATCATTCATTATCTTTGCCAAAAATCTGTTTACTGCATTGAAAATGGCAACACCCACACTAAAATTACTTGACCAAAACAATGTCTGTCCTTCTTCATTACACAGACGGTTTATCTCCTCTTCGTGCTCGTGAAACCAACCAGTAGAGCCAGATACGACCTTTTTGTTGTGTCTAAAAGCATTCAGACAATTATTGTAAGCCATTGTCGGACTGGTAAATTCTATGGCGACATCAGCACTTTTAAAATCCTCACTATTGAAATCCTGCTGATTATCAATATCTATTTTGCAAACTATCTCATGGCCGCGTCCGATAGCAATACGTTCTATCATACGCCCCATCTTACCATACCCGATAATCGCTATTTTCATAGAGTGAGAATGTTCTTTAGTGTTGCAAAAATAATGATAAATTTTCGCTTTACAAAATCTCGTGTTTGAAAATGTCGTTTCTGCGTAAAAAATATGATGTTTCAACGGTAAATCATAAATTATGTTTATATTTGCATCCTAATTATGACAAGAGGTATTTCTATATTGTTGCCAGTCCATAATAACGTGTGCTCTCAGTTGGTGAAAAATTTATATGAGCAGGCGAAGAGTGTTCTTGGATTGGAATATGAGATTGTCATCGTTGATGATGGTAGTACCGATGAACGTTGTACGAAAGAGAATGCCAGTCTTGCCGATATGGAAAGTTGCCGTTATATCGTATTGGAAGAAAACATGGGCAGGGCACGGGTACGCAATTACCTTGCATCACAGGCAAGATATACTTGGATGATTTTCTTGGATTCCGATGTTCTGTTGCCAGATATGTTTATTTCAAAATATCTTGACCGTATGGATGAATCCGTAGGTGTGATATGCGGTGGAACGGACATCATTGAAGATGCATCATTGGCAAAGCACAACTTGCGTTATAGATATGAATCGTCTGCACTGAAAAAACATTCTGTAAAGCAAAGAAATAGTCGTCCGTATCATAGTTTTGCAACAGCAAATTTTGCTATAAACAAGAAGGTTGTGGAACATTGTCATTTTGATGAACGTTTTTCGGAATATGGTTATGAAGACGTGTTGTTTGGAAAGACTCTCGCAGAACATTCTGTGCCGATAAAACATATAGATAATCCTGTTATCTTGCATACGTTCGACAGCAATGACGTTTATCTAAAAAAAGTAGAAACGGCAATGCACACCTTGCATACATTTCGGAAAGACCTACGCGGTTATTCCCCGATATTGGCAAAAGCACAAAATGCTCTCTGTGTGTGCTTGATGAGGCTTTGGCATATTACCTTTGGCAGAGTAGAACGGAAAAATCTCATTGGTACTCATCCTTTTCTTCCTTTTTTGAATCTCTATAAGTTCGGATATTACCTCAATTTGGCTTAAAAAGACATGAAAGAGTTTGTTATATCACAAGCAAAGACAGAAACGGCAATACTTGTCGGTCTCATCACGAAAACTCAGGATGAGGACAAGACGAATGAATATCTAGATGAACTGGAATTCCTCGCTGATACTGCCGGGGCTGTCACGGTGAAACGGTTTACGCAACGTGTTGATGGTCCAAGTAGCGTCTCGTATGTTGGCAAAGGTAAATTGGATGAAATAAAGGCTTTTATTGAAGCCAATGATGAAATTGAAGAAAATGAACCGATTGGCATGGTCATCTTTGACGATGAACTGTCGGCAAAACAGTTAAAGAACATTGAAGCAGAACTGAAAGTTAAAATCCTTGACCGTACATCGTTGATTCTCGATATTTTCGCCATGCGTGCTCAAACAGCAGAGGCTAAAACACAAGTGGAGATAGCGCAATATCGTTATATGTTACCTCGTCTTCAACGACTGTGGACACATCTTGAACGCCAGCGTGGTGGTAGTGTGGGTTTGCGTGGACCAGGAGAAACACAGTTGGAAATGGACCGACGTATAATCTTGCAACGACTTTCTCTGCTGAAACAACGTCTTGTGGAAATAGAAAAACAGAAGACAACACAACGCAAGAACCGAGGACGCCTCATCCGTGTTGCTCTGGTGGGATATACCAATGTCGGCAAGAGCACCATCATGAATCTGTTGTCAAAAAGTCAGGTGTTCGCAGAAAATAAATTGTTTGCTACTTTGGATACGACGGTACGGAAAGTGGTAATTGACAATCTCCCATTTCTATTGGCAGATACAGTCGGTTTTATCCGCAAGTTGCCTACAGACCTTGTTGATTCGTTCAAGAGCACCCTTGATGAAGTGCGTGAAGCCGATCTGTTGTTGCATGTGGTAGATATCTCGCATCCCGATTTTGAAGATCAGATAAAGGTGGTGGAAAGCACGTTGTCTAATCTCGGATGCGGTGACATGCCGTCAATGATTATCTTTAATAAGGTTGATGCCTATTCGTGGATACCGAAGGATGAGGATGACCTTACACCAATGAAGAAGGAAAATATATCTCTTGAAGATTTGGAAAAGACATGGATGGCAAAACTCAATGACAACTGTATGTTCATTTCTGCTACCCAGAAACAAAATATAGAGGAACTACGTTCCGTTTTATATAAAAAGGTGCGCGAGCTCCACGTACAGAAATATCCGTATAATGACTTTCTTTACGAAATGGAAGAATAGAATAAACTTTAAACTCAAAACAAATTGATGCGTAATCTAACAAAAGAAGAAATAAAGATTCTTGAGAGTCAGAGATGTTATGCTGACGACTGGAAGAATATCACAGTAGCGGATGATTTTGATGCGAAGAATATCCGCAATACCAGTTTCCGTGGGCACGTTCAGATAGGACGTGGAGTCACTATTAATGATACAAAACTGATAAAAGGCTCTGGCGATTCTAAGCCTTGTGTCATCTCTGTACTCAATGAGGGTGGAGATGGTAATATCGTCCTTTTACCTAATCTCACATCTCAATTGGCATGGATGATGATTCATTATCCAGTTGTGTTCAATATGGTATATGCTGATGCAGAGAAAAATACATCTTCTGCTTCATGCGTCATTGGTGATTTTGCTATCATTGATGGAGCAACAAAGATTGAGGACTGTTATATTAATAGTAGCAAAGAAGCTCCTACTGTCATCGGTTCTGATGTGATTATAAAAAAGACTGTCACAGCCTGTGATGCGGAGGTTACTGATGCGGCGAAAGTCTATGAGAGTTTTGTCGGTGAGGCTGTGCATGTCGGAAAGGGATTTTCATCTGAAGCATCAGTGTTCTTTGCTAATGCCTATATGGATAATGGTGAGGCTTGTGCGGCAGTATGTGGGCCTTTTGCATGTTCGCATCATAAGAGCACGTTGCTCATCGGTGGTGAGTTCTCATTCTACAATGCTGGTTCAAATACCAACCAGAGCAACCATGCCTATAAGATGGGGCCAATCCACTGGGGTGTGTTGCAGCGTGGAGCAAAGACAGCCTCTGGTTGTCATATACTATGGCCAGCAACGATAGGTGTTTTCTCTATGGTCATGGGCAAACTGACTCAGCATCCAGATTTGTCTAAACTGCCGTTTTCTTATGTCTTTGGTGATGCAGATAAGGCCTACGTCTATCCTGGTACAAACATCAAGACTGTGGGTACATGGCGCGACATCAATAAATGGCCTACGCGCGACAAACGACCAGAAAAGGGAAAGAAGGATATGATAACATTCGATTTCCCGAATCCTTATATCATGCAATTTGTTGCAGATGGTAGGAAGGTGTTGGAGCAGATTCGCAAAGAACAGGGTGACAAAGAAGAGTATCTGTACGAAGGTTGTTACATAAAAAAATCTGCATTGGAAAAAGGTGTCAGGTACTACGACATGATACTTCATCTTGCACCATCATATAATGAAAATATGCCAGAGTGTGTGGATATGCTAGGATTTGTGGCAAGGAAGGACGATGTGGAAAAGATTGTTAAGAAGGTGGAGAATGGCGAACTTGCCAATACTGATTCCTTGCTTGCTGAGATATCTCTGCTTGAAATGACAAAGACTCCGATAGATACAAATAGCGAAGCCTATAAGGAATGGCTTTCTATGATAGAACTTGATGCACGTAAGGAATTTGATATGGGAGATGTCACTGAAGAACAACTCGAAGATTTTATAAAAAACATGAAGTGGACAACGTCTGTTCATCTCTTGCACAAATAAGTGATAAAAATGCTAAAAGATATTGATATGAAAAAACTTGTTTTGATTGCAGTGTTGGCAGTGGTTAACTGCACAATGCTTATGGCACAGGATTATGAAATGGTGCCTAACGACCCGATGAAGTCAAGAATATACACACTTGACAACGGCTTAAAAATTTATCTTACCGACAATAAAGATGAACCACGTGTACAAACATATATTGCAGTACGTGTAGGTGGAAAGAACGACCCTGCAGAGACAACAGGTCTTTCTCACTATCTTGAACACCTAATGTTTAAGGGTACTAAACAGTTTGGAACACAGAATTATGAAGCCGAGCGTCCGTATCTTGAGCAGATAGAAAAACTCTATGAAGTGTATCGCAAGACAACAGATGCTGATAAGCGTAAGAAGATATATCATACAATAGATAGTCTGTCTTATCTCTCATCAACTCATGCCATCGCCAACGAATACGATAAACTGATGGCAACTATCGGTGCAAAAGGTACAAATGCTTATACGTCCGAAGATGTTACATGTTATACAGAAGATATTCCGGCAAATGAGATGGAGAATTGGGCAAAGATACAAAGCGACCGTTTCAAGAACCTTGTTGTACGTGGTTTTCATACAGAATTGGAAGCGGTGTATGAGGAGTATAACATTTCTCTTACGCAGGATATGAGAAAGGTGTGGGAAGCAATAGGTGCAATGCTTTTCCCTAATCATCCATACGGACAGCAGACCGTGATAGGTACGCAGGATCACCTAAAAAATCCTTCAATAAGTAACATAAAGAAGCATTTTAACGACTGGTACCGCCCGAACAATGTTGCTATCTGTATGAGTGGTGACATTGATTTCGACAAGACTGTGGCTATAATCAAAAAATACTTCGGTGACTGGCAACCGAATCCAAATGTACCAGCACAACACAACCGTTTGCTTAGTTTGCCTTACACCACTTTAACAGCACCAGTGGTGAAGGATGTCTATGGAAGAGAAGCTGAACGTGTGGTGCTGGCATGGGCTTTTCCGGGACAGAAATCAAAGGAATGCGACTATCTCGACATCGTTGCTGAGATTTTGAATAATGGTAAGGCTGGACTCATCGACCTTAACCTCAATCAAGGACAGAAAGTGCTTGCTGCAGGAAGCGGAACGAATGGAATGAGCGACTATTCGGAGTTTGTAGCACTCGCTATGCCGAAAGAGGGTCAGACACTTGAAGAGTGCCGTGCATTGTTGTTGGGTGAAGTAGAAAAACTTAAAAAGGGTGAGTTTGATGAAACTCTTTTGGAGTCAATCATCAATAACTTGAAACTACAACGCATGCGTGAATTGGAAAGTAATAATGCAAGGGCAGATATGTTTGTACAATCATTCGTCAATCAGACAGAGTGGAAAGATGAAGTGGAGAAGATAGACCGTTTGAGTAAGATATCAAAGGCAGATGTAATCGCTTTTGCTAATAAATATCTTACAGACGGTTATGCTTGCGTGTATAAGCATAAGGGAGAAGACCCTAACGAGAAGAAGATAGAGAAACCATCTATTTCGCCTATTGAGATGAACCGTGACAAGATGAGCCAGTTTGTAAAGGATATTGCTGCTGAACATGTTGACCCTATCCAGCCAGTATTTGTAAACTACGAAACGGATATGAGTCACAAGGAATTTAAGAATGGAGACGAACTCTTATATAAACAAAATACGTCAAACGAGACATTTGTCCTGCAGTACATCATTAACCGCGGAACGAAAGCAGACAAGACACTTGACAATGCAACAGACTATATCTCTTATCTTGGTACGGCAACGATGACTCCTGCCGAACTACAGAAAGAACTGTATCATCTTGCATGCAATGTCAGTATGGGAACGTCGGAGGGACGCACTACAATCTCTATTTCTGGATTGGCAGAAAATATGACGAAAGCCATGAAGATTGCTGACGAGTGGCTAATGCAACCGCAGATTGATAAGGCTGTATATGACAATATGGTGAGCGACATCATCAAAGGACGTGCAGATGCGAAATTAGACCAACGTACCAACTTCTCTCATTTGTTTGCTTACGGACAGTACGGACCATTAAATCGTACAACCAATATTCTATCAGAAGAAGAACTCAAAGGTATGGACCCACAGACACTTCTGAATAATCTCAAAAGCATTGCAGACTATAAAAAGACCATACTCTATTATGGGCCTCTCAAGCAAAAAGAAGTGGAGAAACTATTGAAGAAAGAGACTTCACGCAAGAATCTTATTCCTACAACGGAAGGCGATATATTCCAAACCCTTCCAACACCAAAAAATGAAGTTTATATTGCTCCGTATGAAGCAAAGAATATCTATGTGGTAAGTTTCTCCGATAACGGACAGAAATATGATGCTTCACTCTTGCCTGAAATGGAAATATATAATGAATATTTCGGTGGAGGAATGAACGGGGTGGTATTCCAGGAGTTACGCGAAGCTCGCGGTCTTGCTTATTCTGCTACAGCATTATATCGTAATGCTAGTTACAAAGATCAGACAAACACATTCTATACTTATATCATATCACAGAATGACAAACTGTCTGAGTGTCTAAAGACTTTTGATGAAATAGTTGAGAATATGCCAGCACAAGAAGGGGCGTTCCAGGTGGCAAAGGATGCTGTGTTGAAGCGTCTTGCCACACAGCGGACGATAAAGACAGGGGTGCTCAGTAGCTACCTTTCTGCACGCCGTTATGGACGTAACTATGATATCAATAAAGATATATATAATAAGGTGCAGACCTTGACACTTGATGATATTGTGCGTTTCCAGCAACAAAACGTAAAAGGACGCACATACAAATATCTCATTCTTGGCGATGAGAAAGAATTGGATATGCCGATACTTGAAAAGTTAGGCCCTATCCACCGACTCACGCAAAAAGATATCTTCGGATATTAACCCTTGAACTCTAAATATTAAACTATAAACTAAATAAAATCATGTCAGAATTTAAATACGCACCAATGTTTCAACTTGGTGTAGACAAAACGGAATACCGTCTGCTGACGAAAGACGGAATATCAGTAGGCGATTTTGAAGGTAACCCAATTCTCAAGGTAAGCAAAGAGGCACTGGAATTGCTTACAACACAGGCATTTCATGATGTCAACTTTATGTTACGCAGAGAACATAATGAGAAAGTCGCTGACATACTCTCCGATAAGGATGCATCCGATAACGACAAATATGTGGCTCTAACCATGTTGCGTAATGCGGAAGTGGCTTGCAAGGGACAACTCCCTTTCTGCCAGGACACAGGAACTGCTATCGTCCATGCAGAAAAAGGACAGCAGGTGTGGACAGGTTTTGAGGATGAAGAACCTATAGCAAAAGGTGTCTTCAATACCTATACAGAAGATAACCTCCGCTACTCGCAGAATGCACCATTGTCAATGTACGAAGAAGTGAATACCAAGTGCAACCTTCCTGCACAGATAGACATAGAGGCAACAGAAGGTATGGAATACCGTTTTCTTTTTGTCGTCAAGGGTGGGGGCTCGGCAAACAAGTCATATCTCTATCAGGAGACAAAGGCACGCATACAAAATCCAGGAACACTCATACCATTCCTCGTTGAGAAGATGCGTAGTCTTGGCACTGCAGCATGCCCACCTTACCATATCGCCTTCGTCATCGGCGGCACGTCAGCAGAGAAGAACTTGCTGACAGTAAAATTGGCTTCAACAAAGTTCTACGATTCTTTACCAACGACAGGGGATGCTACAGGTCGTGCTTTTCGCGACATAGAATTGGAAAAGCAGTTGCTTGAAGAAGCACGCAAGATAGGGTTCGGAGCACAATTTGGCGGTGTTGCCTTTGCACACGACATCCGCGTGGTACGTCTGCCACGTCATGGGGCAAGTTGTCCGATAGGACTCGGTGTCAGTTGTTCTGCCGACAGAAACATAAAGGCAAAGATAAACAAAGACGGTATCTGGCTTGAGAAGATGGATGATAAACCTTACGAGCTCATACCAGAATCATTGCGTCAGGCAGGCGAGGGGGATGCAGTTAAGATAGATCTTAACCGTCCTATTAAAGAGGTGTGTGAGGAACTGTCTAAATATCCTGTTTCTACGCGAGTTAGCCTCAATGGTACAATCATTGTGGCACGCGACATTGCTCATGCAAAACTCAAGGCACGTCTTGATTTAGGCGAGGACCTACCAAAGTATTTTAAGGATTATCCTGTACTCTACGCAGGACCTGCAAAGACTCCGCAGGGGATGCCATGTGGCAGTATGGGACCTACCACAGCCAATCGTATGGACCCTTATGTTGATGAATTCCAAGATCATGGAGGTTCGCTTATCATGATTGCCAAAGGTAACCGAACGCAGGCTGTAACCGATGCGTGCAAGAAACATGGCGGTTTTTATCTCGGTAGCATAGGAGGACCGGCAGCATTCCTTAGCTATTCTAACATTAAGAGCATAGAGTGTGTGGAATATCCAGAACTTGGCATGGAAGCGATATGGAAGATAAAGGTGGAGGATTTTCCAGCTTTCATCCTTGTTGATGATAAGGGAAACGATTTCTTTAAGACAATTTGATAGTTATACGGAATTGAAGAGTATGAAACCAAAAAAACTAACATTGCTTTTTAATGCAATTTTCATGATGATGTTAATTTTTTCATTCATCTCATGCGATAATGACGATTCGTCGTCTCATGATGTAGGTGAAAAAATAAAGTTTATGGTTTTCTCTGATTTGCATTTTATGCATCCAGACCTCTTGATAAAAGATGGTAAAGCATTCGAAGAGTATAATGCCGAAGAATGCAAGTTGCTCGTTGAAAGCCGTGCTCTACTTGATGCTGCCATCGAACGCATCAGGGCAAATCGTCCTGCATTCGTAATTGTGTGCGGTGATATGACCAAGGATGGAGAGGTGATAAGCCACGAGTATGTTGCTGATATATTTGATAAACTCGAGAAAGAGACAGGTACAAAGGTCTTTGTGGTTCCTGGAAACCACGATATGAACAATCCTCATTCTTTCTACTATGATGGTGATACAAAGAAACAAGCGCCTAGCGCAACGGAAGATGAGTTTGCTCATATTTATACTAATTGCGGATATAGTGAGGCCGTAGAACGTCGTACAGCATCACTAGATTATATGGCCTATCCTGCTGAAAATATCGCCTTTATTGGGGTCGATTCCAACGAGAAGAATACTGAGGACGAACTGAAAGTGCAGGGCGGTTTGTCGAAAGAACAGGTGGAATGGATAAAGAAAATGGCTAAAAAAGCACACGCAGATGGTAGATATGTGATTATGTCTATGCATCATAACCTTGTTGACTTCTACGATAATGCCAAATTTATTCGTGGTAGCAATATTGCTAATGCTAGATACGATTATGATAATGCAAGTCTTATCAATGATCTGTGTTCTGTAGGAATTGATGTGGTGTTCAGTGGACACTCCCATATGCATTCCATAACAAGTGCAACGTGTGATTCTCATTCCATATACAGTGTTGTTACAAGTTCTCTTGTAAATCTACCACTTGCATATCGTGAAGGCACAATTGATGAGAATGGTAAGCTCTCTCTTTGGTCAAATGACCTAAAGAACTGCTGGGTTCCGGGAATTACTAACTTAGAGGCGGAAGGTGACAAGCATTGGCGTAATTTGTCCGCATATTATATGCATACGGTAGCAGATAAGTCTTGGGGCATAGCTGGAGAGATTTTACGCGCTTTCCTTGGCTTTAAGAATAAGGATGAGTTAGAGGCATTCCTGAAGGAACGTTTTGAAGGAGTGTTCTATACCTTCCTTCGTAGAACGAGCGACGGCAACGAACACCTGTTTGCTCCACAGCAAAACTATGAAGATGCAGATGCTGCCATCCAGGGTTTTTTGGATTTCTTTGACGAAAAAGGTTCTTCTGATGTACTTGCTATGGCTCTTTGGTATATATTTGGCGTGAGCCTTGATGATGTCCATTCTGGTTTTCGTGATTTATTCCATAGTGCATACTTCAATAATTTGGGTGGTGCACCAATGATGCCTGATGATAGATTGGAAATCCAACTGACGAATAAATAATCTAAAATAATTACGTCATTATTTGTTTATATTTTGGATTTATTCTAACTTTGCGCCCGCAAACCGATTATTATGGGGAGAGTCTTAGAATCCCCGAGATGCTGTGTTAATAGTCGTTGTTTTTGGCCGAACACGACGGTTAGTGAATCAGTATCAGACAGTTACGATGACTGTCAGCGTTTGGTGACAGGGTAGGAATGGTCCTATTCATGTTAATTGTTTGTGTATAACAGAATACTAATTTTAATAAAGAATAAAATGAATACTTTAAGTTACAAGACAATTTCCGTAAACAAGGAAACAGCTCAGAAAGAATGGGTGGTTGTCGATGCTACTGATCAGGTAGTCGGTCGTCTTTGCTCAAAGGTTGCTAAGCTGCTCCGCGGAAAGTACAAACCAACTTTCACTCCTCACGTTGACTGTGGAGACAATGTAATCATTATCAATGCTTCTAAGATCGTTTTCACTGGTAATAAGGAAACGAACAAGGAGTATGTTCACTACACTGGTTATCCTGGTGGTCAGAGATTCATCACACCAGCTGAACTTCGCAAGAAGAGCTTCGGTTGTGACAGAATAATCCGTCACGCAGTCAAAGGTATGTTACCTAAGGGTATTCTTGGTCGTCACATCATGAATAATTTGTATATTTTCGATGGTGCAGAACATGACAAGAGTGCTCAGAAACCAAAATCAATAGATATTAACAAGTTAAAATAATTGAGGCATGGAAGTTATAAATGCAATAGGTCGTAGAAAGAGTGCTGTTGCCCGCGTATATGTTTCTGAGGGTACAGGTAAGATTACGATTAACAAGAAAGATATAGAGGAATATTTTCCATCAGCAATACTTCGTTACGTGGTAAAGCAACCGCTGAACCTGCTTGAGGTAGCTGAGAAATATGATGTGAAGGTGAACCTTGATGGTGGTGGCTTCACTGGTCAGAGCCAGGCTTTGCGCCTTGCTATCGCTCGTGCTTTGGTAAAGATAAATGCTGAGGATAAGAAGAATTTGAAATCTCATGGCTTCCTTACTCGTGATGCTCGTGAGGTTGAACGTAAGAAGCCAGGTCGTCCAAAGGCACGTCGTCGCTTCCAGTTCAGTAAGCGTTAATGTTTAGTATCTAAATCTTCTGGACATCTATACAAATTGGATTTACCAGAGGATTGCTTAAATGAAAAAAGAAAGTAAACAAATAGAAAAAATTATGGCAAGAACAAATTTTGAACAATTACTCAAGGCAGGTTGCCATTTCGGTCACCTGAAGAGAAAGTGGAATCCAGCAATGGCTCCTTATATATTTATGGAGCGTAACGGTATTCATATCATTGACCTCAACAAGACTGTTGTGAAGATTGATGAGGCAGCAGAGGCTCTGAAGCAGATTTGCAAGAGTGGAAGACGTGTACTCTTTGTTTCTACAAAGAAGCAGACAAAGGACATCGTGGCTGAAAAGGCACAGTCTGTAGGTATGCCTTACGTTATTGAGCGTTGGCCAGGTGGAATGTTGACAAACTTCCCTACTATCCGCCGTGCTGTTAAGAAGATGTCAAATATTGACAAGCTGATGGAAGACGGTACTTACAATAACCTCTCAAAGCGTGAGATTCTGCAGATTACACGTCAGCGCCAGAAGTTGGAGAGAAACCTTGGCTCTATCGCTGACCTTAACCGTCTGCCAAGTGCTCTGTTCGTTGTTGACGTACTGAAGGAGCAGATAGCAGTCAAGGAGGCTAATCGTTTGGGTATTCCTGTATTTGCTATTGTTGATACTAACTCAAATCCTGACAATATAGATTTCATCATTCCTGCTAATGACGATGCTACGGATTCTGTATCCGTTATCCTTGATGCTTGCTGTGCAGCCATCAAAGAAGGTTTAGATGAACGTGAGGTAGAGAAAGCAGACGAGAAGGCTGCTGAAGCTCAGGAAGATGAGGTTGAGGTAGTTGAAAAGCCAAAACGCACTCGTACTCGCAAGACTGTAGAGGAAAAGGCAGAAGTAAAAGCAGAGGAAACTCCTGCAGAAGAACCTGCAAAGGAAGAAACTCCGAATGAATAAGTTTAAAGTTTAGAGTTGATAGTTTATAGTTTAAAGAAAACTGTTGATTGTAGGCAAATTGTAAAAACGTAAAAAATAAAATATTATGGCAGTATCAATGGAAGACATCAAAAAGTTGCGTGCTATGACTGGTGCAGGACTTGGTGATGTCAAGAAAGCTCTGACAGAAGCTGACGGCGACATGGATAGAGCAAAAGAGATTCTTCGTGAAAGAGGTCAGGCTATCGCAGCCAAGAGAGACGACCGTGAGGCTTCTAATGGTTGTGTTCTCGTGAAGGCTAATGATAGTTTCGGTGCAATCATCGCCTTGAAGTGTGAGACAGACTTCGTAGCAATGAATGCTGATTTCGTTGCTCTGACACAGAAGATTATCGATGCAGCAGTAGCTGCAAAAGCCAAGACTCTTGATGAAGTTAAGGCTCTTACAATAGATGGTATCACAGTAGAGGATGCAGTCAAGGAACGTAGTGGTGTAACTGGAGAAAAGATGGAACTTGATGGTTACAACTTTATTGAAGGTCCAAACGTATATACTTATGACCACATGGGACGTCATGGTCTGTGCGTTCTCGTACAAATGAATAAGGCAGCTGAAGAACAGGGACATAACATCACTATGCAAGTTGCTGCTATGAATCCAGTTGCTCTTGATCAGGCTTCCGTTCCTCAGAGTGTCAAGGATAGCGAGTTGAAGATCGCCATCGAGAAGACTAAGGAAGAACAATGCGAAAAGGCTGTTGCTGCCGCTTTGAAGAAGGCTGGCATCAACCCTGCTCATGTTGATTCTGAAGACCACATGGCTTCTAACATGGAAAAGGGATGGATAACTCAGGCTCAGGTGGAACAGGCAAGAGAAATCAAGAAGACTGTATCTGAAGAGAAACTGAAGAATCTTCCTGAACAGATGATTCAGAATATTGCTAATGGTCGTCTGAATAAGTTCTTCAAGGAGAGCTGTCTGATGGAACAGGAGTACATTCAAGACTCTAAACTTACTGTAGGTGATTACGTAAAGGCTGCTGACAAGGACCTCACAGTCGTTGACTTCAAGCGCTTTACTCTTCGCGCAGAATAAGATAAGCGATACAACTGCAAAAAAGAGGGTTAAGGGTTAAAAGACCTTAGCCCTTTTTTGCTATAGAAGGTATAACTTAGGTAAAAAACAGCAAACCGTTGACGATTGTTGGATGAGCCAAGTGGCGAAGCCAATGACAACGATGAATGAAGTATCAGAGTCCGTGAGGCTATTGATCGATTTTTATTATGAAGATAATAGCAGTAGGAATGAACTACGCTGAGCACAATAAAGAACTCGGCGAAACGTTATATAAAAGTAAAAAACCAGTAGTGTTCATCAAACCAGATTCTTCTCTGCTGAAGGATGGCAAACCGCTGTTCTTGCCTGATGAGTTGGGACGGATTGATTATGAGACGGAACTAGTAGTGAGAATATGCCGTGTTGGCAAGAGTATTCCACTACGTTTTGCATACCGTTACTATGATGCTGTTACTGTGGGAATAGATTTTACAGCACGCGATATGCAGAAACAGTTGAGAGAGGAAGGCCTGCCATGGACATTGTGTAAGGGCTTTGATGGTGCTGCAACTATAGGCTCATGGGTGGAACTTACTGACGAGATGAAGCAGGAGAATATGCACTTCCATCTAGACATCAATGGAACGACGGTGCAGGAGGGGTGCTCAGGAAATATGACATACAGCATAGATGAACTGATAGCGTACATCAGTCAGTTTATGACACTGAAAATGGGCGATCTGCTGTTTACTGGTACTCCGCCAGGTGTGGGACCTGTCAGTATTCATGACCGTTTGACGGGATGGTTGGAGGACAGAAAGGTGTTGGAAATGAAAATTAAATAAATACAAATAATGGTAAGACGATTTCAGATATTTGTTCTTGCATTGTTGCAGGTGTTGGCAGTTGCGGCAATGAATGACTTTGTCTATCTTACGGATGATGAACTGAAGATAGATACCGTCTTGCCATATTATGCTACAACCATTGATATAGGAAAAAATTATGCTGACTCTGTATATAGCGTGGAAATAGAATATCCAGAGTTTGTCCCTATAACGAAAATAGAAAAACAAAATCTCTTTAAGCTGTGGACTGCTGAGGACAAGGCCTCCGTGGGCAATATGCCAAAGGTGGAGTCTTATGTCAGCGTGGAAAGGAAGTTTGGGAAGTTAAACATTGGATTCGTTCCTATCGTCTATCGTGATGGAGAATATAAAAAACTAAACAGTTTCAGGCTGAAGTTAAATGCCCAAAAAGCTACTATTGGTAATAAAAAGTTTTCTGCAAGAAAGACAACGGAGTCTCGTTATGCTGACAATTCCGTTCTCAGTAGTGGAAAATGGGTAAAGATACGAGTGCCACAAACAGGTTTCTACCAACTGACAGCCACAGACCTGCAAGGGGTGGGTTTCAACGATATAGAAAAGGTAAAAGTGTATGGTTATGGTGGTGCGTTGCAACCGGAAGTACTGACGGGAGATTATTTGAAACAGACTGATGACTTGTCAGAAGTGCCCACGATGACTAACAATGGCAAGAAAGTGTTTTTTGCACAAGGTCCTGTCACGTGGAGCAGTAAGGATGCACAACGTGTATTCAATCCATATTCTTCTTATGGGTATTATTTCCTGACAGAAGGTGATAATCCTGCAACGGTGACGCTGGATGAGATGAAGTCTTTATATTATCCAGCAGATGCTGATTACCATAGTCTGTATGAAAAAGATGAGTTTGCTTGGTATCATGGTGGTAGAAATTTGTTTGAAAACAAGAAACTGACATCATCAAAAACTGATTATACCATACAGACTCCAGGACATTGTGCTACAGGGACGGTGTCTGTATGTGTTTCAGCTGCAGCATCTTCATCCGTACAGATTTCTTTCAATGATGAGGTGACAAAGACGATGGTAATATCTTCACCAGCAACATACTCCAAAGCAAATAAAAATCTCATCACTTTTAGTGTGAATAATATAAAGGCAACAAATACAGTGTCGCTGATAAACAAGTCATCATGCGATATGCGTCTTGACTATATCTGTATCAACTATGCACAACCTGCACCGATGATTGATATTACGCAGACACTGCCTTCGCCTGAGTATGTGGCTTATCTTGACAACCAGAATCTCCATGCTGATTCATGTATTCACATGGTTATCATTGTACCAGAAAATGGACAGATGGATGCCGCAGCAAACCGTTTGAAAAACTATCATGAAACAAAAGATAGTATGAATGTCAAGATAGTACATGATTATGAATTATATCATGAATTTTCCAGTGGCACACCTGATGCAAATGCATATCGCAGATATTTGAAGATGCTTTATGACAAGGCAGACGATAATATGAACGATATTCCACGTTATCTTCTGTTACTCGGTGATTGTGCTTGGGATAACAGGATGGTGTCAAACGACTGGAAGACGGAAAATCCGAAAGATTATCTGCTCTGTTATGAAAGCGAAAACTCATTCTCCGAAACAGCATGTTACATGATGGAAGACTATTTTGGATTGCTCGATGATGGCGAAGGTGGAAGTCATATGAAAACAGATAAGTCGGATATTGGTATCGGACGTATCTGTGCTATGACATCAGAAGATGCCAACAATCAAGTGTCAAAAATTCTTGACTACATGGAAAATAAGCATGCGGGTTCTTGGCAGAACACTATCTGTATAATTGGTGATGATGGCAATGGTAATTCTCATGTGACACAAGCGGAACAGTTGGCAAAGCAGACAGCACAAACCTTCCCAGGATATAATATAAAACGTGTCTATATGGAAGCATATAACCGTGAGTCTTCCAGTACTGGAGCAACCTATCCAGACGTGACAAGGTTACTTCGTGAACAGATGAAGAAGGGTGCACTGATGATGAACTATACGGGACATGGAAGTGCTTATCAGTTGTCACATGAACGAGTGTTGTTGCTGTCGGACTTCAAAGACAACAAGACAGACAATCTTCCTTTGTGGTTTACTGCATCGTGCGACATCACTCCGATAGATACAAAGATTGAAAACTTCGGAGAGACAGCGATGTCTAATAGCAAAGGTGGTGCTGTGGCATTTGTGGGAACTACAAGAACTGTATTCTCTGATATGAATAGCAAAATAAATCGGTTGTTCTCAAAATATGCTCTTACAAAAGATATAACAATAGGAGAGGCTTTGCGCAAGGCAAAAAACGAACTAACTAGGACAGCACAAGATTTGACGGAAAATAAATTGCATTATGTCCTTCTCGGAGACCCTGCCATGCACCTTGCTTGCCCTGAGAAGAAGGTCATAATAGATTCCATAAATGGAAAGCCAGCAGATGAAGCAAAACATGAAATGTCTGCCGGTAGTGTTGTAACGCTGATAGGACATGTTGATGGATACAGACAAAATGATAAAGAGAAGTTTGATGGATTAGTGTCTCTGTGTGTGAAAGATTCAGAGGATAAGATAGTATGTCATAATTATGATACTGGAGATGATTCTAATAGGTTTGTATATTATGATAGGAAGAATGTGCTGTATGAAGGCATTGATAGTGTGAGAGATGGTCGGTTTGAGGTGAAGTTCTCTGTTCCAATGGATATAAAATATGATACTTCAGATGATGCTGAAGGTTTGATTACTGCGTATGCCTGCAGGAACGATAAGTCTGTACTCGCTCATGGTGAGTATAGCCATATAAACTTCAATAATGTAACTCAACATCCGAATGACTCTATAGGTCCTTCAATATATTGCTATCTCAATTCTCCTTCATTCGTAAATGGTGGAAAAGTAAATCCTACGCCATATTTCGTTGCGGAATTGAACGACAAGGATGGTATCAATGCGAGTGGTAGTAGCATAGGACATGACATCACCCTCGTAATAGATGGCAAGGCGGAGTATTCTTATAACCTAAATGATTATTTTGAATATACATTCGGTTCATATACTTCTGGTTGTGTGAAGTTTTCAATTCCTGAACTGACGGAAGGACAGCATAAGCTGCGTTTCAGAGCATGGGATGTGTTGAATAATTCATCAACAACAGAGCTTGTGTTCAATGTTGTCAATGGATTAGAGCCAAGTATTGTGGATATCAGTTGTACTTGCAATCCAGCAAGAATATCAACAGACTTCCTACTTGTTCATGATCGTGCGGGCTCTGCTGTAGATGTAACATTTGAAGTATATGACATGCTTGGACGTATCGTATGGCGAAAGACAGAAACAAATGTTGTATGTGATGGTGTCTATTCAATGAAATGGGACTTGACGTCAAATGCAGGTAGTGCTGTCGGTACAGGTGTGTATCTCTATCGTGCAAGGATTAGTGGCAACGGAAGTTCTGAGGCATTAAAAGCAAAGAAGTTGATAGTTGTAAGGCAATAATTCAAGGATTGTAAAGTTATATAATAACTATAGGGAAAAATTATATATGAAGAAATATCGTTATATTCTATTGCTGATGATGTGTGTGTGTTCACGTGTCAGTTATGCAGAAGGTTCAACAGATGCTAAATCTGCATTCAATCCAATACAATATGCTGTTACTTCTCTAATGATAGCACCTGATGCAAAGGGTGCAGGATTTGGTGATGCAGGAGTTGCTACGGAAGCTGATGTGAACTCTCAGTACTGGAACCCTGCAAAATATCCATTCTGTATCAGTAGGGCAGGGGTGGCAATAAACTATACACCTTGGTTACGCCAGTTGGTGAATGATATGGGACTGGCAAACATCGCAGGATATTATCGCTTAGGTGATTATTCTGCTCTGTCAGCAAGTTTTCGTTATTTTACTCTCGGTGAAGTATATACTGGTTTGGATGAATCAGCAATGACGATAAAACCATACGAAATGGCGATAGATGTTGGTATCTCGCGAATGCTGAGCGAAAATTTCTCACTAGCTGTTGCTGGACGTTTCATTCTCTCTGACTTGAAATATAATTTTGACGAAGATACTTCTCCTGCAACTGCCTTTGCAGCGGATGTTGCAATGTATTACAATAAATACTTCTATTTGGGAGAACGTGAATGCTTGTTTGGGTTAGGTATGAATATTAGCAATGTCGGTAGTAAGATATCTTTCTATGGAGATAACTATAGTCAATTCCTTCCAACAAATCTTCGCTTGGGTGTCAATTTTACATTCCCTATTGATGAGTTTAATAAGTTTTCTATTGCTGCGGATGCAAACAAACTTCTCATTCCTACATGCCCTACAGAAGCACAGTTCCGTGCTGACTCCGCTGCTCACAAAACAGATTGTCTGAGTTACCATGAGTATCTTGAAGAAAACTATTATAATATTGGCTCAATACAAGGTATATTCAAAAGTTTCGGAGATGCTCCTGGCGGTTTCAAAGAAGAATTGGAGGAGATACAATGGAGTGTAGGTGCTGAATATACTTATAATGATAAGTTCTCTGTACGTGCCGGTTATCATCATGAGGCAGAAAGCAAGGGTAATAGAAAGTATTTTACTGTCGGTGCTGGCTTCAAGATGAATGTCTTCTTTCTTGATGTGGGATATGTCATTGCTACAGCCAAGAGCAATCCTCTTGACCAGACAATGCGTTTTACTCTCGGATTTGACTTAGATGGCGTAAAAGACCTATTTAACCGTGGTAACAGATGAGAATAGGTTTTGGTTATGACGTACACAGACTTGTCGAAGGACGTGACCTATGGCTGGGAGGAATAAACATCCCATTTGAAAAGGGACTCCTTGGTCATAGTGATGCAGATGTTTTGATACATGCTTTGTGTGATGCTTTGCTTGGTGCTGCGAATATGCGCGACATAGGCTATCATTTTCCAGATACCTCAATAGATACGAAGGATATAGATAGCAAGATACTTCTTGCAAAGACTTTGGAAATAATTCAGCAGAAAGGCTATCGTTTTGGTAATGCTGACATTACCGTTTGTGCGGAGCAGCCAAAACTGAATCCGTATGTGGAGGAAATGAAAAAATGTCTTGCATCTGTCATCGGTACAGATGTAGAGAATATATCTATAAAAGCTACTACAACAGAAAAACTTGGTTTTACTGGTCGTCAGGAGGGTATCTCTGCGTATGCTGTCGTTTTGATTGAAAAATAATTATCTATGCAGTGGACAGACAGGATACGTCAGGTGAAGATTCTTTTGGTTGTAGCATCTATTATCATTGTTGCGGCTTCTCTCATAGTGTCACATTATCTCGTGCGTGACCTTGAACGACAGGAACATCAAAATATGTCTGTTTGGGCAGAGGCAATGCGTACTGTCAGTACTGCAAACGAAAATACAGACCTCAATCTAGCCCTTAAGGTTCTTGAGGGAAATAATACAATCCCCGTTGTCGTAAGGGATAGTGAGGGAAATGTGATAGACCAACGCAACATCCTTGATTCTGTGAATATCGAGAGCATATCAAGACAGAATGATTTTATTCGAATACAACTTGATTCTGTTGATTATATTGATGTCTGTTATGATGACTCTATAATGCTGAAACGGCTTGAGGTGTATCCATACGTACAGTTGGGCGTAGTGCTGATTTTTGTAATCGTTGCTATCTTTGCTTTGCTGACTTCAAAAAAGGCTGAACAGAATAAGGTTTGGGTCGGCTTGTCAAAAGAAACTGCCCATCAACTGGGAACACCAATATCTTCTCTTATGGCATGGATAGAGGTGCTGAAAGAAAACTATCCGAAAGATGAATTGTTGCCAGAGATGGATAAGGACATTACTCGTTTGCAACTTATCGCCGAGCGTTTTTCTAAGATAGGTTCTGTCCCAGAATCAAAAGAGACATCTCTTCAGTCTGTCATGAACCATGTCATAGACTATATGGATCGTCGTACGTCTTCGAAGGTGAGCATAGTGCGTGATTTTCCTGATGAGGATGTGATAGCATGTCTAAATGCCTCATTATTTGAATGGGTAATAGAAAATCTGTGTAAAAATGCTGTTGACGCAATGGGTGGAACGGGCTCTATTGTGCTGCATTTTGAAAAAATTATGGATAAAATCGTTATTGAGGTGACAGACAATGGCAAGGGTATCCGTAAAAAAGACGTCGGCAATGTGTTCAAACCTGGCTTCACCACAAAGTCTCGTGGTTGGGGATTGGGCTTGTCTTTGGCAAAGAGAATAGTAGAAGAGTATCATGGCGGACGTATCTTCGTAAAATATTCAGAATTAGGCAAGGGCACGACATTCCGCATAGAATTGAAAAATGCCTGAATATTATGACATTCAGTATCATCATCCCTGTATATAACGATAATGGCACACTTCAACGATGCTTGCAAAGTGTCATGGCACAATCAGAAGATGATTATGAGGTGATTGTCGTTGATGATGGTTCCGATAATGGAGTAGAGATTGGTGATGCAGAGAAAGTCTGTGTGATAAGAATAGAGCATGGAGGGTTGTCTGCTGCTAGAAATGCAGGCATAGATATAGCTCGTGGTGAATATCTTGTGTTCTTGGATGCTGATGATTTTATTGAGAATGATACTTTATCTGTTCTTTCTGAAACGATACGAAGAAATCCCGATTCAGATATCATCGAATATCCCGTCTATGTCCATGAAGGTGCACCTGACGCCTATATGTTGAATTTTGAGGATAAAGTTTATTCCAATCTCATAGACGACTATTGGCTAGGCTGTAAGGCTTATATGCATTCTTATGCGTGGAATAAAGTGTATAGACGTCATCTCTTTGATGAAATACGTTTCCCTGTAAGAAAGAAGTTTGAAGATGCCTATATCTTGCCATTATTATTGAAAAAGGCTAACAGTGTTCGTACAATAAACAAAGGCTTGTACCACTATATGTGGAATGCTGATGGAATCTGTGCTAAGGCTGACGGAGGTGACCTTTCTCAGTTGTTAGAGGCACATGTTAATACAATGGAGATGTTCCAGATGGAAAACCGAAACGGTTTTTCGGAATTTTTTATGTATATCCTGAACATACAGATTGATGTATATAAAGCATGCAAAAATATCATTCTTCCATCATACAAGATACATTCGTTTCCGATGGATTTAAATATGAGAGTGAAATTTGTATTGTATAAGATGTTTGGCTTGAAGATAGTATGCAGATTATGGAAACTCCTTTCATAAGTTTTATCATACCATGTTATAATGTGTCGCGTTCTTTACTCGAAGAATGTGTTGCCAGCATCGCCGCAGTCCATGTGGATAAGGAAATAATTATCATCAACGATGGTAGCGACGAGGCTGTTGAGCCGTTGTCAGGTACTCGGATATACGATATCCCTCATGCAGGTTTATCTGCTGCACGCAACTATGGTCTTGAGGTGGCAAAAGGTGAATATATTCAATTTGTTGATGCAGATGACAAATTGTTTTCTGAAACATATCAAAAAATCGTAGAAGTGGTTGTTAGTCAACATCCCGATATGTTCTGTTTCGATTTTTCTTCAGATAAAGAGTGTAAACAAGATAAGCATCTGTGTTTCAAACAGACGAGTGGGGCGGAATATATGCGAGGCAATAATATTCATGGTAGTGCGTGCGGTTATCTGTTTAGGAAGTCCTTGACGGAAGATATAAGATTTACAGATGGCATACTGCATGAAGATGAGGAATTTACACCTCAACTGCTGTTGCGGGCAAAGATGTTTTTCCATACTGATGTCAAAGCTTATTTCTATCGATATACAGAGATGTCGATAATGAGAACGACAAATGATGTGCATATCAAGAAACGCCTTGACGATATGTTTCGTATAATACTTTCACTTCAAAACAAAGCATCTCGTATCAAAGATACGCTCTCTCGTCAAGCATTGGAAAGACGTATCAACCAATTGTGCATGGATTATCTGTATAATGTCATTTCTTTGGGTGCTAAACGTGAGTTGAAATACCGCATAAAAGGCTTACAAACAAACAATCTTTATCCACTTCCGATAAGATATTACACATGGAAATATGCAGTAACTGCATTTTTTACTCACATATTGCGATAAATTCCCTCCTTACAATTAAAATAAAATGCCATTTATTTTTGGCAATTTCATTGATTTGCACTAATTTTGCAAACCAAATTGAGTATTTATGTCTAACCTTGAGTCTTTGAAAATAGATTTGAAGGAATTGAAGGAAGGTGTTACGACACTGGATTTCATTTTGGACGATACTTTTTTTGACAGCATAGATGCTACCGAGATAAAGTGCGGGAAGGTAGATGCAGCATTGTCTATACGCAAGACGGAAAACTACTTTCAATTCGTGGCTAATCTCAAAGGACTGGTTGTCATACCTTGCGACCGTTGTCTTGACGACATGGAACAACAGATTGAAACTACTGATGAAATGTCTGTTGTAGAGGATGACACAGAAGACGGTGTGGTTGATATCAGCTGGTGGCTCTATGAAAATATGGTTCTCAACATACCTATCCAGCATGTGCATGATACTGGTAAATGCAATGTGGCGATGTTAAAAGTTCTTGAAGAACATTCGGCTACCCGAAGTAGTGATAAGGATGAGAACAATGTAAATCCTATGTGGGCGAAACTGCAGGGATTAAAAGAAAAGTTGAATTAAATCATTAAAAAATTAAAAAGATATGGCACATCCAAAACGTAGACAATCAAATGCTAGAACTGCAAAACGCAGAAGCCATGACCATGCAGAAATGCCTGCATTGGCAAAATGCCCAAACTGTGGTGCTTTCTATGAGTACCATCGTGTATGTCCTTCTTGTGGTTATTACAGAGGGAAACTTGCAGTAGCAACGGAAGAATAAGAATGCATAAGGCCGGATTCGTAAATATCGTCGGCAATCCGAATGTAGGAAAAAGTACGCTCATGAACCAGTTGGTTGGTGAGCGTATTTCGATAGCGACGTTCAAAGCACAGACAACGCGGCACCGTATCATGGGCATTGTGAATACACCGGAGATGCAGATAGTCTTTTCTGACACTCCGGGAGTTCTGAAACCCAACTACAAACTACAGGAAAGCATGTTGGCTTTCTCTGAGTCAGCCCTTACGGATGCAGATGTGTTGTTGTATGTCACGGACGTTGTGGAAGACCCTGTAAAAAATCAGGAGTTCCTTGATAAGGTAGCAAAGATGTCTATCCCTATCATACTCTTGATAAATAAAATTGATGAAAGCAACCAGAAGGAGTTGGGCGCATTGGTGGAACGGTGGCATGGATTGTTGCCAAAGGCGGAGATACTTCCTATTTCGGCAAAAAACAAGTTCGGCACGGATATCTTGCTGAAACGTATATACGAATTGTTGCCTGACAGCCCTCCTTATTTCGAGAAAGACCAACTCACAGATAAGCCTGCTCGTTTTTTTGTAAGCGAGATAATGCGCGAAAAGATATTGCTTTTTTACGACAAGGAGATTCCTTACTCTGTAGAGGTACGAGTGGAAAGTTTCAAAGAAGACAAGACGCTTATCAACATTAGATGTATCATCTATGTTGAGCGTGATTCGCAAAAAGGAATCATCATCGGTCATGAAGGACGGGCTTTGAAGAAGGTGAGCAGTGAAGCACGAAAGGCTTTAGAAAACTTTTTTGGCAAAAAGATTTATTTGGAAACATTTGTCAAGGTAGATAAAGACTGGCGTAATTCCGACAGAGAACTCAGCCAGTTTGGATATAATTAAAACGAAGAATCGTATATGGCAAACTTAGTCGCAATAGTTGGAAGACCGAATGTCGGGAAAAGCACACTTTTTAACCGACTGACAAATTCTCGTCAGGCAATAGTATCAGATGAGGCAGGAACAACGCGTGACCGTCAGTATGGTAAATGCGAATGGTGTGGCAGAGAGTTTTCTGTTGTAGATACTGGTGGATGGGTGGAAAACTCAGACGATGTCTTTGAAGAAGAGATAAGGAAACAGGTGCTTGTGGCTACTGATGAGGCTGACCTCATCTTGTTTCTCGTTGACGTAAAGAATGGGGTTACCGATTTGGATTCTGATGTCGCCACCATCCTTCGCAAGACGAAACTGCCGGTTATGTTGGTTGCCAACAAGGCTGACAATAATGATGACCAGTATTATGCAGCTGAGTTCTACCAACTTGGTCTTGGCGAACCGATATGCATAAGTGCTGCGACAGGAAGTGGTACTGGCGACCTGTTGGATATTATCGTCTCAAAACTGAAAAACGAAAAAGCAGACGGATTTTCTACTTCCATACCTCGTTTTGCTGTCGTTGGGCGACCAAATGTGGGAAAGTCATCACTCATCAATGCCTTTATCGGCGAAAACAGAAACATTGTCACGGATATTGCTGGCACTACACGCGACAGTATCTATACGAAATACGATAAGTTCGGTTTTGATTTCTATCTTGTTGACACTGCCGGCATACGACGAAAAAACAAGGTGTCGGAAGACCTGGAATTCTATTCTGTGATGCGTTCCATACGAGCCATCGAAAACTCAGATGTGTGTATCCTGATGGTAGATGCAACAAGGGGCATAGAGGCACAGGATATGAATATATTCCACCTCATACAAAAAAATAGCAAATCACTTGTCGTTGTCGTAAACAAGTGGGATTTGGTGGAAGACAAGTCGCCGATAGCCATTGCCACGATGGAAAATGCAATACGTGAACGCATGGCACCATTTACTGATTTTCCTATCATCTACGCATCTGCACTGACAAAGCAACGCATCTTCAAAGTTCTTGAGACTGCTAAAGAAGTGTTCTTGCATAGACGCCAGAGGATAGGAACATCAAAACTAAATGAGATAATGCTACCTTTAGTGGAAGCATATCCACCACCATCAATAAAGGGTAAGTACATAAAGATAAAATACTGCGCACAAGTGCCAGATACGCAAATACCAACATTTGTGTTTTATGCGAATCTACCGCAATATATTAAAGAAAACTATCGTCGTTTTCTTGAAAATAAGATACGCGACAACTGGGATTTGTCGGGAACACCGATAAATGTCTTTGTTCGTCAGAAATAAATAATTGATAAAGGTTTAAAAGTTTAAGAGTTTAAAAGTTTAAAGCAACCGTAAAACCGTAAAACCGCACAACCGCACAACCGTAAAACCGTAAAACTATGAAACTGCTGTACTCTTACCTCACCTCTTTCGGTCAGTATCTTATGCTGATGAGTAGGGTTTTTGTACGCCCTGATAGGTGGCGACTATTTCTGAAATCATATTTGCGCGAAATGTCGAAGATAGGTATTGACTCCATCGGTATCGTGTTGCTGATATCTTTCTTTATCGGTGCGGTTATTTGCATACAGATAAAACTCAATATCCAAAGTCCTTGGATGCCACGTTTCTCTACTGGATATGTCACCAGAGAGATTATGCTCCTCGAGTTTTCATCGTCAATAATGTGCCTTATCCTTGCAGGAAAGGTCGGCTCCAACATTGCCTCTGAGATAGGTACCATGAGGGTAACACAACAGATTGATGCACTTGATATAATGGGAGTGAACTCTGCCAATTATCTCATCTTTCCTAAGGTTGTCGGCATGGTTACGATAATGCCTATCCTCGTCGTTTTCTCTATGGCGGCAGGTATCGGCGGTGCGTATGCCACAGCCATCTTTGGACATATCATCACACCTGACGACCTTACATACGGACTTCAACATTCTTTCAATGAATGGTTTGCATGGACGAGTATCATCAAAGGTCTGTTCTTTGCCTTCATCATTTCTTCTGTGCCAGCCTATTATGGTTATACGGTAGAAGGTGGAAGTGTTGAGGTGGGCAAGGCAGGAACGGATGCCGTAGTGTCGAGTAGTGTGCTCATTCTTTTCTCAGATATTTTCCTTACCCAATTACTGTCATGATAGAGATACAACACATAAGCAAGAGTTTTGATGGACGGCAGATCCTCAACGACATCAATGCAGTCTTTGAAAATGGCAAGACAAATCTGATTATCGGTCAGAGTGGTAGCGGTAAGACTGTTCTCATGAAGAGTATTGTGGGACTTTTTGTTCCTGAAAAAGGAAAAATTCTCTACGATGGACGTGATCTTGTAGCCATGACAAAAGACCAGAAAAGACTTCTCCGCCGTGAGATAGGAATGCTCTTCCAGTCGGCAGCACTCTTCGATTCCCAGACGGTGTTGGAAAATGTCATGTTTCCTCTCGATGTCTTTTCTACCATGAACTATAAAGACCGTCGTGCAAAGGCAAGACGTTGTCTCGACCGTGTGAACTTAAGGGATGTGGACAAGTTGTATCCTTCAGAGATTTCTGGTGGTATGCAGAAACGTGTAGCCATCGCAAGGGCGATCGCACTAAACCCAAAATATCTCTTGTGTGACGAACCAAACTCTGGTCTTGACCCGAAGACATCACTCGTCATCGACCATCTCATTCACGACATTACGAGCGAATATGGCATTACGACCATCATCAATACTCACGACATGAACTCAGTACTCGGTATCGGTGAAAATATCATCTTCCTTGCAGATGGTAAGGAAGAATGGCGTGGTACTAAAGATGAAGTTTTGAAGTCCGACAATCAGAAGTTATCCGATTTCATCTTTGCCAGCGACCTGCTGAAAAAGGTCAAAGAGCGTTTGGTAGAATAAAAAGGTTTACGAGAGTCCGTAAAACTTCGTTTCCGCAGTGTTGGCTACACCTCAGCATAATGAAAGCAAGCTTTCCTTCTGCACTCGCTTCGCTCGACTCCTTCGTCGCAAGCAGAGAACACTTGAAGTTCTCCGCCGGTTTGCTCAACACTTCGCAAACTTCGTTTCCGCAGTGTTGGCTGCACCTCAGCATAGAATTATTATCTTCTGCTCTCGCTTCGCTCGACTCCTTCGTCGCAAGCAGAGAACACTTGAAGTTCTCCGCCGGTTTGCTCAACACTTCAATAAGAAATCGAAAATCTTCAATAACTTTTTTGTTTCTCGCTTTTTTATGTTTCTCGCTTTTTTATGTTTCTCGCTTTTTTTTGTCTCTCGCAGAGAGCAAAAGCACTGAATGTTCTTTTGCTTGCGACGAAGAGAGGTTTATCTCTCCAGAGGAGTGTCTCTTAAAAGCTAATCGTCAAACAAGTTTGCCATTGTCTTTTAATAAACTCCACGCACTGACATTGCAGTGCCGATGATTTTACGCAGAGAGCAGAGACCGCAGAGATTTTTTTCCAAACGAGCAGAGAATACATAGAGTAAATACACATACAATTGTCAATTATTAATTATTAATTATTAATTTCCCTATGGGGAGGGGGAACTCTGCGTAGCACCTGAAAGGTGCG
Organism: Candidatus Equicola stercoris; assembly: GCA_018065415.1. Classification (GTDB taxonomy): domain Bacteria; phylum Bacteroidota; class Bacteroidia; order Bacteroidales; family Bacteroidaceae; genus Prevotella. Next base: position 334 of record JAGHTI010000052.1, on the reverse strand, counting down.
CCTCTGCCCTCTGCGTAATGAAATACGTTGCACGAAGTGCATAGCGGAATGCGATGGTCACAACAAAGTTTACTTTAGATGTGAGCAATCCGCATTTTGCGGAAATTGATGGAGTCAATTCGTATTTCATCTCTGCGAGAGGTTAAAATTTCATTTGCGAGAGGTTAAAAATCTTCATTTATATTTTCCAAATTCTTTATGAAGTTTCGGGTAATTCTTTATGAAGTTTCGGTCAATTCTTTATGAAGTTTCAGCAATTTCTTTATGAAGTTTCAGGCATTTCTTTATGACGCGTAGAGCCATTGTTTATGACGCGTAGAGCCATTGTTTATGG
>JAGHTI010000040.1 GCA_018065415.1 Candidatus Equicola stercoris | reverse complement strand
TCGTTGATGGTATATCCCTGTCCGTCGAAGACACCGTTGAATGCCTTGTCCTGACCGATAGGAGTCCATGCGTGATTGCCGAGATAGATGCTGTTGTCAAGGACGATGTTCCATGTGATGATATCCTTATTGGATTCAGAAGCCACCCATGCCAGTTCTGCACCTGTAGTGACATGATAGACGCCCGACTCATCAGGTGTAATGGCTGTGAGAGTCACACCATCCCAGATGTCCTTAGGGTTTTCAGTAAAGCGAGCATATAGAGTCATATCTCCAACTATAGTGCTGCCCGCCTTCACCTCGTTACCTTCAGTTTCAGCATCATACCATCCCGCGAATGTATATTCCTCCTTAGTAGGATTCACAGAAGGAAGGATAACTGTATCATTCATATACAGAGAGTCATACCCCTCTGTATCCACCTTAAAGAAGATCCTGTTCACTGCCTTTGAATCTTCTATAAGCAAAGGCATCACGTCAGTACTCAGATTCTGTCCGAACACACGTTTTGTCTGGTCGCCATTCAGCAACCAGCACAATTCACCATTCTCACCCTGTTCCTTTGTTAGATGAATGGCATTAGCATCCTCAATGGTATAATCTATAGCATAGTTATTGCCAACATTCATCGTAGGAGTATTGAATGTAGTGAATATGATACCCTTGTCACTATTCGTGTTGAACGTCCCCGCAGTATAACAATTATGCATACTGAACGAGCCTTTCGTAAGAGCAGGGAACCCTACCAGTGCAGCCCCATACGAAGGAGCCTTCGCAGCAGTGTTGTTTACCTTGCCATCAAACCAGCAGTTATCCATCGTAGTCGTTGCACCCTCTACAGTAGAGTTGAACGTGCCCACAACACCACCCCAACCCTTGTTGAAGGTGACATCATTACCAATAGAGAGGACACCACCATAAGAACTACGTAAGAGTTTCATAGCCTTAGCACGACCGATAAGACCGCCCATATAGTTCGCCGCTCTACCATTTGCAGTGACACTGATATTCACCTTACTATGACAGTTGTCCACTGTCCCTATGGCATTGGCAAGACCAATCAGAGAGCCTATATCACACTGAGAAGAAGTATATACCTCTGCGACATTTATTACACCTTCAATACTAAGATTTTTTATATACGAAGAAGCACTGTTAGTCTTCCCCACAAGTCCCACACACGTAGCAGTTGCATCAGGAGACATAAACAATCCCTTGATAGTATGCCCATTACCCTCTATGCTGCCATTAAAATACTGTTTTTGTCCAATTGGAGTCCATTGTTTATTTCCCAAATCAATATCATTGGCAATGACAAGATTAAACGAACTCGCAGCCTTATTAGACTCAGCAGCACACCAAGCCAGTTCGGCACCATTAGTAATAAGGTAAGCTCCATCAGTGTTTTTTTGTGGTTCTGTCATGGAAACACCATCCCAAGTATCAGCACCAGCATAAGCCACCACGCCTGCAACCAATGCAACAAGAAGAAGCATTGCAGAGAAAATTTTCTTTTTCATAAATAAATAATTTTAGGTTGTGTTCGAATAAATTAAGAACACCCCAAAGTATGAGAATACGTAAAACCTATTCGTAATACGTAATGAAGAATAGGAGTAGGACAGGTGTGTTTATCTTTCCCTTTAATGTGCGCAGAGCTAGTTCCAAATGTTTTTCCACAGTACGGACGGAGATGCCCAACTCATTGGCTATATCCTGTGCTTTTATATGTTCAATGCGGCTCATCTTGAAAATCTGTCTTCTTCTTGATGGAAGGGAATCGATGAGTTTATTCACCTTTTCCGACAGTTCAGAGAAGGTCAAATCCTCATACGGAGTGGCCAAATCTGTTGCCAGTGACATACATCCCTCATCAATGGTGGAAGTCTTATGGTTTCTTATTGCCCGAAAGTGATTACAGATTTCATGTTTTGCCATCACATAGAGATATGCTGGAAGAGCAAGATTTTCATCCAGTTTTTCCCTGTTCACCCAAAGTTTCATAAAGATGTTTTGAACAATGTCTTGTGCAATGTCATCATCTTTGACTAGCTTCAAAATAAAATAGTAGTATTTGGAACGATACCTTGAGAAAAACAATTCAAAAGCCTCGTAGTCACCTTGCTTCAGCAGACAAATCATAATCCTGTCACTGTGTTCCGATTGCATAACTATTTCCTAATTATCAAGATCACATTCAAAAGGTTTGCAAATATAATTATTTTATTTTAATAAAACAAATTGTCTCATCATTCAGGCACATAAAAAAACTTCCGGTCTATCAATCAACTGACCAACCGGAAGTCCCGAAAACAATTACATTAACTTAAAATTTTTCAAATACTATTTCAATATATGATGATTAAAGCTATGAGCTTATTCTATTTTACCAAGAATTTTTTACCCTCACGGATTATGAGACCTCTGTAGTTTCCATTGACCTTCATACCCTGCAGGTTGTATATAGCTCCCTCTCTTGTGGAGAGGGCTGGGGAGAGGCTTACATCCTCTATCCCTGCTGGTCTGCCATATTCGTATGCACCGCGGCATGCCATGTCACTCTGATTACGTTCAGCATATCTCTGGTCGTATATCATTGACTCTTTCATCTGTGCATTGAATGTCACATCACCCAAGAACACACTCTCCTGCATATCTATTGTCTTCACATCGTTGATATACTTTGTACCGAAGGCGAGGTCTTTAACTGCTACAACAGGATAGATATGTTCGTACTCTACGTGTGCTATGAAATCGCCATCTTTCACCTCACCATTCAGAGTCTTTGCAAGAGCACTGATGCCAGCCTCTCTCGTTGACATGAAATAGTCCGTTGATGCCAATGAACAGTTCACATCATTAGCACAAGTATATACGTTCTTGTTGGAAGCCGTATTTTCTGGTTTCAAGACATTCACATCAGCACCTGTCGATGCAGTAGTCTTGTTTCCTGCAATTATGTTACTACGCAATTGCAAGGTACAATCAGAAATGGTCTGCACCGCTGCGCCATAGAAATCTGCAGACGGAGCCCCAGCAGTAAGACAACTTGCGCTATTACCCACTATCGTATTATTGACAATCGCCACCTTGCTGTTTACACCATTCATCTTCACCATGATGGCACTACCACCCTTCAGTTTGCTACTCAATCCAGAGGCTGTCGTTGTCTCAAGGATATTATTTGCAAAGGTGTTGTTAGCAAAAGTCAGGTTACCATCAAAACCTGTACGTACTGCGTATGCAATACCAGCATTTGTCGATTTATTGTTGTAGAACGAGTTTCCAACAACGCTAAGCCATGAGAAGCCACCATTGTAATAAGCACCCCCCATCGTACCCCTGTTGCCATAAAACTCACTATCTCTGACAGACATTCTCCAATAAAGTTCTCCAGAGTACGTTGCAGTGTAGCATGCACCACCGCTGCCATAGAGAGACACATTGTTGTTCATCTTGCATCTGATAATGTCAAGAGCCCCACCAGCATAAATTCCTGCACCATTACTATACGACACATTATCATGAATCCAGCAGTTTTCCACCTTCAATCTGTAGCCAGGGCAGTAGATGCCACCCCCCTGCCCCTGTGTTTGCGGAGCATTAGCACCGTGTATATTGAAATTCTCAATCTCCAATCCACACGTATTTGCTACCGTAACTATACGATACAGGTTATCAGATGTATTCGAAATATTGAAATTGTCATACACATCATCACCATTCACGTCACCATTCAGTTCTGTCATGCCGATGACCTCAGAAAAATCATCATTATATCCACCTATCAAGGTGACAGTCTTTGACACCTTTATGGTAGCCTTCTGTCCTTTTCCATTTATCGCCATTCTACCTGCTTTCACACAGACAGTATCACCAGCCCATGCCAAAGAGTCCAATGCCGTTTGTAAGTCATTGTATGGTTTTGCCTTAGTTCCGTCGCCACCATCTCCTGCCAATGGATCCACATAGAAAACATGCCTTGTTGGCAGTTCATCCAGAGTCACCACAGCTTGTATGGCGATATGGTCGGACGGACACTCCTTGTTTCCAAAGGTATCATCAATATGTCTATATTCCGAAGCCTTCATACCGCGAATCCATATATAGTCCAACCGCGAACCGCTCTTATAAGCAGGGTCCCAAAAGTCCCTTCCATCCACCTTATGTTTGTTCAGGGTACCTTCACCCTTATCAATGTTAATTTTTGTCGTTGCCACCATACGAGAGTCGTCCATGTAGGAAGCCATCATATTGTAGAATGGAGGGCGAGCCTTTGAGGCGTTATGGTCGCCACACAAGATGACAGGATATCCAGCAGCAATCAGTCGCACCTGTTCCATGTTTATACGAGTCTGTTCATTCCTCGCATCATCCCCTTGATGGTCAAGATGCGTTTGGAAATAGAATAGAATCTGTCCCGTCTCCTTCACCTGCAGTTTTGCCCACGCGGTGAGACGATAGTTTCCATTACTATTATCCCAAGAGATGCCCGGCTTTGTAATGTCTTCCGCATTAAGATAGAAACAGCCAGAGTCCAGCAATGAAAACTTCTCCTTCTTATACAATATCGGTTCATATCCTTCCGGATATCCCGGCACAGCATGTTGGTCGTTGTACAGTACAAAGGCATACGTATCACCAAGCATCGTCTGCAGATCCGTCAACTGAACACCCCCACGACATTCATTCATACCGATGATGTCGTAATCGTAGGTTGTGACCGTCTGTGCCACGTATGTTTTTCTATTGCTCCAATCTTTCCAACCAGTATCGCCAGAAGAACCTGCAAAGCGGATGTTGTATGTTCCTACCTTCAGTGTAGAAACATTTGCCGCAGCCGAAACTGCGACAAATGTTAAGAGTATAAATAAATATTTTTTCATTTTACCAAAAACTTTTTACCCTCACGAATTATGAGACCTCTGTAGTTTCTATTAACCTTCATACCCTGCAGGTTGTATATAGCTCCCTCTCTTGTGGAGATGGCTGGGGAGAGGCTTACATCCTCTATTCCTGTAGAGGTAATATAGAAATCGTAAGCACCTGGAGCATAGTCGTCTTCACTTCCTGTGTTGCGTGCTTCCTTTCTCTGGTCGATGGTGAGGTTTGGCACTGCAAAACCTGTTGTTGCAAACAATGGAGCCATAGTAAGAGCCGTTGCAAAATTTGTAGCATCGTTCACGTATGGTGGCCAGTAAATCATTGAAGCAGCAAGTCCATCGAAATATGCCTTACTTGGAATCACTGTCATAGTGTTTCCGCCATTGTCCTGAAGTACAGCATCAGCAAAGACTGCCTGCCATGTATTGGCTGCGTTCTGATAGTTCATCTCGTCTGTATCCAATGCAGGCATCTGACCTTCGAGAAGACTCGTCATAGTACCAATGATGCTGAACGAAAGTTTGAGACTCTTGAGAGCTGCCCCCTTAATCTCATCCTTCACCACAAACGGAGCACGAGCCACTGTGCCATCGTCCATCTTTCCAACGATGATACTATTCCATATCTCGCAGTTAGGGTCGTTAGCAAGACGGAGTTCGCTACCCACCCAAGAACCAGGGTTAGTGACAGCACCAGTCTCAGCGTCTGTCTTATAGAGTTCAGCTGGGTCTGCAGTACACTCATTACCAGCAATAGTACAGTTGATAAGATGCAACTTACGATCAGCACGGGAACCACCATTGGCAACGATACCAGCACCTTCGCAGAAGGAGGTGTTTCCAGACACTGTAGAGTTCACCAAGTACATCTCTCCAGCAGTCAGAGCGATGGCAGCACCATAACGGTCAGTAAGAGTATTGTTATAGAAAGCACAACGTTCTACCACACCACGAGAATAACGAGTGTTAGCATTTATATTGACACGCATAGCCGCACCTGTCTGACGCGCCATGTTATTATAGAACTGGCAGTCCTCTACTCTGTACAGAGAACCATAGACATGAAGACCAGCAGCTTTGTCGGCAAAGTTATCATGAATACTACAATTGTACAGTTCTATCCATCCCTGCTGAGAATCTACAGCACCCCAGATAGCAGCATCAGAAGAAGATTCACTTGAAGGGAACTCTTCCTCGTTGTAGCAGCACTTAAATTCGAAACCATGAATACGCAGAGGTCTTAGAGTACCATCTTTTTCAGCCTGAACAATAGTATATACATCGCCCTCGTCAGCCGTAACACCCTCATTCAGCGTAGAACCACGACGCATGTGCATCAGGTTGCGGGAGTCGCCAGGACTTGCAACTTCATTGCCATCAAGGTCACCAGAGAAGATGGTAGGAGTAGCTGATGGATACTCAGGTTTCCAGTTAGGGTCTGTTATCTCGCCCTTCGTAGGGTCGCAACCACCAACAAATACGAAACCACGATAGATACGCGGAGCCACCCCAGCAGGAGTTGGAGAAGGATAGTAAGTACCTCCAGCAAAGAAGAATACATCATCGTTGTAGAACTTCACATTCTCCGTAAGACCAGCATCTGGTTTCTTTTCTGATGCCTCATGAGCATAGATATCCCAAATGGTTATGGCAGTAGCCCATGTTTTACCATCGTTACCAGTAGCAAACTCTCCCGGAACGACATAATAAATCTCTGCATTAACGCTTCCACAGAACGCTAAAGCAG
>JAGHTI010000101.1 GCA_018065415.1 Candidatus Equicola stercoris | reverse complement strand
ATGCTTTCAACCTGCTTTGCATGGTTATTGACTGGATAATGGAAATACTCCATTCCGTATTTCTCGCAGAGGAACGGAAGCTTGTTTGATGAATCCACGTCGCGGAGATCGATAACCCTCTTTACTCCTGCTTCGACAAGAGCTGGCCAGCGTATGACTGATGCCGTGATGACATTGTACGTCCTCTTGCTCCACCATAGACTGGTGCTATGTCTGGTATATTGGTTTGTTTGATTCTATTTATATCCATCATCTTATACTTTATTAAAACATCAAAAGGCTCACGTCCTTACCTTTTAGTTCTCGGTATGGATGTGAGCCTTTGTTTATTCAGACCAATTCGGATGAGTGATTACTTAACTCATGGCTTTTGTCTTATTCCATACAGAGATCCGCCTTAATGACGGAGATTAGCCGGGGATTAGAGTGAGATATATAAGTTTCATACCGTTGTATTTGTCATACTGGATAATTTACGCACAAAGTTACTGATTTTACATCAATTATCGCCCAACTATTACAAATAAATGCAAAATTTGATAGAAATTCGCTATATTTGACGCTTTTCAGATAACCAATCACTCATTGTCGAAGAAATTTTCATCAGCACAGGCATCATTATCCGCAATCCTGTCAAACCAACGATCCCGGGAGGTTGTCAGTTTCTGACTCATGGCTACGGTTCCGCACACGGTTGCCTGGAAGTTCATGGCATTTTTGATTCCAAGTCCGTGAGATACCGCCATTGCATCCTGATTCGCTCCGATATAAGCAAACGTCCAAACCTCCTTGCCGAGTTTCTCTGTCAAAGCCTTGATACTTGCTTGATTGTATTCCTTGGAAGCATTCTCATAACCATCCGTGATGATAGTTACGAGAACTTTATCATTCTCTACGACACTCTTCTTCAGTTTGTTGACGCTTATGCCGATGGCATCATACAATGGTGTGCAACATGCAGGATTGAACTGAGCTGGAGTAATATCCTCGGCTTTCTGTGCCTCTGCTCTGTCAAGAATGGTCTTTATGCCATCACTGTTGAAGGTCACAAAGCTCACAAAGTGCTCCTGATCTTCATATTTCTTCTGTGCAGCACGTACACTCTGAAGGGTTTCGTTTACGCTATCCACTGCCTGCTTTTCGATACTGCTCATACTGCCGCTCTCATCGAGAATCAGCAGGTTAAATACTCTTGTTTTCATGCGATTATTATTTATTTGTTTAACATTAGGGAAAATAGTTATTTTTGCTATACAGCTGGTTTTATGTTTTTGAACTCACTCCAGGGGTAAGTTTTTTTATACAACTCCTCGGAGCCTCTTGGAACAATGAGTGAACAGGAATCGAAGTTAAATTCAACGAATGTGTCAGAATATACAGATGGTGGTTGCCGCCAAGTCACACTTATCTTTTTCAGCCTGTCACATCGGTCAAAGGCATAACGTCCAATTTTAGTTACTGACTCGGGAATGGCAATGTCTGTTAGACTTGAACAGCCATCAAATGCTTCCTCCCCTATATTCGTCACAGATGCTGGGATGTGGATGGAGACCAAATTTGAGCAATCCTGAAATGCACCATAGCCAATGCTTGTCACACTACCTGGCAGTTTGATGTGTGTTAAGCCCGTACATCCATTAAAGGCAACATCCTCAATTCGTGTCACAGAAGGTGGTATAATAACAGTTGATAGACTTTGACATCCGTCGAACATACCGTTGCCAATAATTGACAAATTATTTGAAATCGTGACATTCGTTAAACTTTTACACTGATAAAACACATAAGCACCAACATTCGTAACAGAACCTGGAATGACAATGTCTGTAAGGTTAGAACAGCCAGAAAAGGCAAGGTCGTCTATACTTGTTACAGAGTTAGGAATATCTACTCTTGATATATCAGGATGTGTCCTGTATGCATCATCCCCTATGCTCGTCACTGATGCTGGAATTGTCGTATTCCCACATGATAAGACCATTTTGTTTGTAGCGGTTTCGATGATGGCATTGCAGCCATTTCGACTATCAAAGCAGACATTGCCAGAATCCACTTCGACACTTTTAACATTTGAACAGTTCTGAAATGCATAACAGCCTATCTTTGTTACAGATTTCGGTAACTTAATGCTCGCGAGGGTTGTGCAACCATCAAACGCGTAATCGCCCAATGCCACCACGGAGTTAGGGACAATGGTGTTCTGACATCCTGCAATAAGGGTGTTGGAAGAACTTTTGACAATAGCATTGCAGTCATTACGGCTATCATAGTTTGTATTTTCATAATTCACATCGATTCTTGCAAGCCCCGAACAACCGAC
>JAGHTI010000016.1 GCA_018065415.1 Candidatus Equicola stercoris | reverse complement strand
TTTGTAACTAATATCAAAGTTTGCCGACTGTGCAGGGACCTGACATTTTCTTGTTGCCTTGTTATAATCAATGATGAAATTAGTTTCACCCATAGCCCAGTTTGAGACAAGCACCTGACACGCATTTGCATCATTGCTGTTTGTCCTTATGTTAACTGGCAGATTTTTGTATGTGACGATGCTATCCTTTGATGCCCAAAAAGGATGGAAATTATAACTACCTACCCCACCTGCGAAAGGAGTCCATTCAGTATATTCTTCTGCACTCGTGCCGTCTGTAATCTTGTGGAATAACATCCACGGCATCGTTTTTGAATAAACAGCCGTAAAATTCTGCGGAACATTCAACGTCACATTAGAGCAGAAATCAAGTTCAAACAATGTTGACGAAGTGGCGAGAGGAGTATGCCATGCTACTGTCAACGATGTTAAATCGTCACATCCATTGAAAACATTTGCATCAATCTTTGCTACCGATGACGGTATGGACACCTCTGTCACCTCAGTACCAGCAAAAGCATTCGCTCCAATCTCAGTTACAGTATATGTCTTTCCCCCTATCGAAACCGTAGTAGGCACCGTTATCTTTCCCGCATATTCCGACATATTATCAGGGAATGTCAGCGAAGCCTCATAATCGTTTATGACATTATAGTACAATCCATCCACCTTTTTTTTATTATTTGCATGGATGCCATAAACCACTGCCTGAGAGTCATTGAATTTATACTGTTCTGGATTTATTGCAGACGACAGATAGTAGCCATTACCTATACCACCCCAACCGAAATTGAAATGGAAATAGCCCTCGCTGTCATATCCATCACAGACAAAGGCATGTCCACCTTCTTTTGCATCGCTTGCAGAATACAGGATTGGTCGGAAGGCATCCAGCTCATTTTTCAGCAACACATCCCAATTTCCACTGTATGAAACACGTTGTTGGTATTTCACATCAGTGCTGTAATCAAAATAATTCGTCAAAGCCCTTACCACGTATGAAGCATAGGTTGAACTTGCTGATGTTCCATAGTTCATCTCCGTGCTTATACCACAATCGTATGCCAACTTTGCCACAGCATCTGCCTGGTCCTGTGTATAATGTCCAGTTAAATATCTCGGCAATATCTTTGAAAAATCATATTTTGACTGAGAAAAGTCCACCGACAATTTTGTTCCATTCCAAGAATATGATTTACTACCCTTACCCTGCAACGGCCATTTATGATAGGTCATTATCTGCGACATTGCCAATGCCACACATCCTACGAGGCAACGTTCAGAGTCTTTCATCGGTGCGAGATTATTATATGGCTCATGCTGTGTCCATGTATTATCACCGAGCAAAGGAGCTACTATCACCTCAGCAGAAGTTTTTGCTGTAGCTGTCCGCACAGGGATATCGTTTGCCCTAGCCCACTCTATTTGTTTCTGATATTCACCAAGCCACCATTTTAAATTTTCAGGAAGTCTCTCATAATCAAAACTCTCCGTATCGGAATACCCCAGTATCGTCTGTTTCGTATTGTCTTCAGCAGACACAATCACGAACCCCCTCTGTGATGTCTTATTGAAAACATAAAAGTCTTCCACAGTACCAGTCTTCGCAGTATATGCCAAGACTGCATTTTCTCCAGCAATGGTCTTTGCTGTTGCAAGTTTGATATGTTTTGCATTGATATTACTTACACAGAAAGATACAAAAACGAGGAACAAAAGATACTTTTTCATAAATGATTAAAAATTGTTTGTGGACAAAGGTACAAAAAAAAGATGCCAAATAAAAATTCAGCATCTTTTTGTATTAAATAAACTTTGATATCATCTCACGAGATACTTCTTGCCATTCATTATATAAAGACCTCTTGTCACTGCATTTACCCTCTGTCCAGCAACATTGTAAATAGGTGTTGCCCTATTGAGATTAGCCTTTATGCTCTCTATTCCAGATGGCAGACTTGGCAATACGAGAGTTTCCGTACATTCTCCTAATCCCTCTGCATATCTTTCATTCTTCTCCTTATCATACTGATAATACATCATCTTTAGAGAGAATGTCTTTGTTGCAGGATCAAACGTACCATGGTCAGAAGAAGTTGGGGTTTCTTCAGTGAAATTCAGTTTATAATTGTATGCATCGCACACCATTGCCCTACCAGAAGAGAGTTCTACTCCAAGTGCAGTTTCTGCAACATTGTTCACCTCGTTTGTCTTGTTGTTGTATTCGAGATACAACACAGAATCACTTGCTGTAGGCTCAAAGAACGCATCCGTCCAGCATGGCTTTATCATTATCTGTGTTCTATCAGGGTCAAGAGTTGAAATACGTGCATACGCAGTAAGGTTGTCAGCAGTCACTGGTTCACCAACAAGCGGATTCGTATATGTATATGATACTTTACCAAGTTCCTCCCACTCACTCCATGCTGTAGGAATGCCATGAGTGCGGAAAGTTTCGGTATTGTTACCATCAATCCACGAACTCATATATATGCCGTCCAACAGTCTATACCTGACATCATTGAATTTAAAGAGATTAGTGCTAATGTCATAAAAACCATTCATGAAAGAGTGGACAGAAGCATTACCACCATTTCCCATAATATCGACCTGAACATAAAAACCTGCAGGTTGTTCCTTTATAAAACAAACCTGATAATCCATGCTTTTTGGATTTGCATCATAATCCACAATAAGTTCCGTTCCTTTTGAAGGGAACAGATTCTTTCCCCAATCCATAATTTTTATCTGGCTCTTTCCATTCAGCAGATTATTGGTACGCATCTGATAATGGAGTCCAGTCTGGATGTCAGCCGCAAATCTACTTTTATAAGTAAATGAGCCAATTCCAGAATCAGTCCAATCTGTCCAAACTTGTTTGTAGTCGCCATCCACCTGGAATGATTCGCTAAAAGATCTCATAACCTCAACATCTGGATTGTATGAGAAATATATTAAATTAAAATCAAAATACCCATATTCTGGATAATATTTACATGGCCAAAGAACATAGTAAGTAGGATCGCCCAGATATTCTGCAACATCAGATACATATACTGTATAATCCCCTGTTGTCACACCGTCGCCGGTTGCGTCACCGACTTTTGTTGACAGACGTGTTATCACACAGTCATTGGTATTTGGATTCATTGTAAACTTCATCGTCACTGTACCATAATCGACAGAAGTCAAATCAACCCATTTATCAACTTCAAATTCGTAGAGACCAGTAACATTGTTTGTGCGATATTTAATCTCATTCTTTGCAGGTGTAAATGCTCGTGCCATGAATGGGTTCTTGTATTCGTATGAACCTGTACCATTTCCAAATGGAGCCCACTCCGTATATGGTTTTTTCTCTGCTCCGTCAACACAGCAAACATCTACTCCCATCTCCATAGCCTGTCCAGCCTCTTGGCAAACACTTGTAATTACATAAGCTACATTAAGTCTGAAACAGCCATATTCCTTGCTATATGTACATGGGACATCTTTGTATGTTGGCTGTATTTCCTCAGGGAAATACTTTTTATACTGATGCACGATGTCACAAATGGAATATTCATACTCTCTAAAATTGCCAACATATTGAAAATCTACCGTACAACTATCTGTTGTAGGGTTATAATTGATGATCAAGTCTATTTTATTTGGTCCAAAATCTTCTATCTTGAACTGTGCATCTGTTGCAGGTTTTGTCTTTGATTCACGATAGTAAATTTTAAGACCTTTCTGGATTCCCTCGTTTACTGATTCGTAAGTACACGTTCCGTCTTTCCATGCTGTCCAATCGGTATAATCCTCATCTGCAGTTTTCACTTCATGGCGTATAGTCTTGCTTACATTAGAAACTTTCGATGCTTTCTGCATCTTATTAAAAAAATGAGTTGGTTTAAATGTCTGAGCATTGATTGTCAGACAACAAGCACACACAAACAGTAGGAGTGCTGATTTCAAGTAATAATTTTTCATTGTTATCTATTTTAGTAGTAATAATTCCGCATGCAAAGTTATAAAAAAAAAAGATGCCGAATAAAAATTCAGCATCTTTTTGTATTAAGGAATATAAAATGTTATTTTACAATATATTTCTTACCATTGCTACCGATGAACAAACCTCTTGTCATTGCGTTGACTCTCTGACCTGCTACGTTATAGAAGACATCTGCCTTCTTCACTTCATTCACCTTAATGCTTTCAACAGCAGAAGGTGTTGCAGTAAGTTTCAAAGTTTCAGTACACTTACCAATGGTTTCGTCGTCCATTGCCCCTGTCTCTTCATCATATATGTAGTACATCATCTTCAAAGTGAATGTCTTTGTCTCTGGGTCAAATGTGCTGACATCGTCATCTGTTGGTTCTACGCCCTTGTAATTATTGAGATAGCTCCAAGCATCATAAGCCCATACTACACCAGAACCAGCTTCATAACCGAGATTTGTGTTTTGAACATACTCCACATAATTCAGTTCATTATTATACTCCAAGAACAATATAGTATCGTTTTCAAGTGTAGGTTCAAATGCCTTAGTCCAATCTGGTCCTACCATAATCTGCGTTCTTTCAGGTTCCATATTTGATGTACGACCTAATGCAATAAGGTCATCAACAGTTTGTTCAGCAAGAAGATTATTGTAGGTGTAAGATGCTGCACCAAGATTTTCCCAGTTACCCCAAATTGCAGGTGTGCTGCTGTCCTTGAATGACTCTTCGGCAGGATCACCCAACCATTTTCCAGCATGTTCACCCTCAAGAATCTTATATCCCATCTCTGCAAAACCGAAGTTTTTGAATTCTGCATTATACACACCATCAGAATAAGATGCTATTGACATAGGTCCATATGTAGGATGTGTGAAACCACAAGGCTGCTCTGCAATGGAACAACTTTCTCCATCAGCATCATAATCGATGATTATATCTGCACCTTTTTCAGAGAAGAGATGATTACCCCAGCCAAGAATCTTAGCCTGATGTAGATTAGATTCTATCTTGTTGTCACGAGTCTGGTATGGTAACCCCTTCTGCGTGCCAGTTACAAACTTACTATAAGTATATTCACCTAAACCGGCATCTGTCCAGTCATTCCATACAGACTCATATTCACCATCAAGTTGGAAGGTTTCTCTTACGACTCTATTTATTCCTTTGCCATTATTTGAATAATAAATCAAATTGAAAACAAACTGTCCATACTCTGGATAATACTTACAAGGATAATCCATATAATACGTAGGATCGCCTGTATATTCTGCAATGTCTGAAACACAAATTGCATAGCCATCTGCTGCCACAGATGTTTCCAATTCTGGAATTACACAATTATTATTCTTATCCATTGTAAACAACAAATCACTGGAAGGATAGCCAAGTGCTTCCAAATCAATCCAATTCACGATTTTGAATTCAAGGTTACCTGTCATATTATTTGTACGACTCATTATCTGTCTATGTGTAGGAGCAAATCTTTCAGGAATATAATCTGTTACCCTATGAGTATAATCACCCTCGCCTAACGCAAATGGTACCCATTCAGTAAAAGGAGGTGTGCATCCGTCAACAACACATTTATCAACACCATATTCAAGATAGTATCCTTCGTACATTCCTACTTCAGTGATAATATAAGCCACATTCAACTCAAAATAGCCATATTCAGCATTATACGTACATGGAAAAGTCTCATATGTTGCAGGTTTTGTAAATACTCCGTATTTTTTATCCCATGTTACTACGTCACAAATGCTATATTCCATACCTTGAAATTTGCCAACTGGTTGAATATTATCAACAGTACAATTTCCTGTTGTAGGATTATAGTTAATAATCAAGTCAATCTTATTGGGACCAAAATTCGAGATCTTAAACTGTGCATCTGTTTGCGGATTGGTCTTTGATTCACGATGAGAGATAGCAAGGTCTTCCATCAAGCCTTCGTTTATTGACTCATACGAACATGTACCATCTTTCCATGCTACCCAGTCTGTATAGTCCGCATCTGACTTCTTAACGACATACTTCTTTACATCTGTATTCACAGGTGAAATTTCATGTCCTTTAACAGCTGATTTCGGAGCCTTAGAGATCAATTTTGCCGTCGGAGCCTTCAGTCTCGGTGACGCATTCCTGAATTTCAGTTGTGCATTTACATTCAAGCACAACACACTTGCCAATAACACAAGTGCCAGTTTCGTGTAAAATTTCTTCATACTTTTAAAGTTTAAGGTTAAACAATAATATATATATAATTATTCGTTATCCTTTGCAAAATTAGTATATTATTTTCATTTTGCAAAAATTTTTAACCACTTTTGTGTGATTATGTTCAACTAAAGTCAAGATTTTGAGTCAAAACCATTAACTTTTAATTCTAAACTTACTTTTTGACATACGTTTTTCCTTTGTATATTACTATCCCTCTATAGTTGCTATTAACACGGATACCTTGAACATTGAACATCTCGGCATTACCATTGTTAAGGTCAGAACGCACATCTGCTATTCCCGATGTCACCAATGTAAAGGTTTCAAAACCACTGCCATAAAACATCTCACCTGCATGATAATATGTATTGAAATGGAACGTCTGTGTTCCTGGCTCGTAATAACTTGCATCCGCACTAGATTGGAAGTCTGCGAGGTTTCCGACATTTATATTTTCATCCACTTGCAAACCACAATACTGGTCGCTGAAAGTGATGACATTATCCTGTTGGCTTATCACGAAAACGAAATCAACCTTTTCGCCATCAGGATGTTTCATCTCTATCTTCCAGATACTTGGTCGGGATTCATTGCGATAGATATTGAGATTTTCTGCCTTTGTCGCATATATACTGGTATAATCATAAGTACCTGTACCTGCAAGAGTCCATTTATCTTCAACATCCATATCCACAGTCAGTTTCTCCTTCATCACACCATAGTTGTCAGTTCCTTTATAATAATATGTTGTGTTAAGGTCGAAGACACCTGTAGAAGGATTGTATGAGCAAGGATATTCATCGTATGTATATTCTGCCTTATATGAAGGTAAGTCAGAAATGAAGAGGTCTCCGAAATCCTGATCATAAAGCCCTACAGCCTGCATCGGCACCTTACACTTATTCGTTGCCTCATCAAGTTCGATGATAAACTCTGCATTCTGTGCCCAGTTGCTTACCCATATCTGCGCTCTGTTCGCCATAGATTTCGACATACGTTTCTTTATCGGGTAACCCATGATTGTTCTTCCTTTCAGACTGTCAAGCGGATTTTTTCCATCGTAAACATACGATGCTGTACCCTTTTCAAATACATTCCACGCATTCCATTCTACCTTTGCACCCTTGTTATCCTGAATGACAGAGAATATACTCCAAGGTAATGTTGTAGAATAAGCCTCTGTTGTACCTTCTGGCACATTAAGTATCGCATTGGAATATGTATCACTGTCAAATGCAGAACTGCTGCATATCAATGGAGTTGTCCATGGCAGGTTCAACGCCTCCAGTGCGGGACATACCGTAAACGCATCCGTACCTATGGATTGTACAGACGATGGTATCGTCACTGATGTTAGGTTCTTGCAACCAGAGAAAGCAGCACCAGACACACCTGTCACATTATACGTCTGATTTTCGTAAACAACCGTTGATGGTATGTTTATATCTCCAAAGTAGTTATTCTTAGGATCATCTGGATAGGTCACCTCTGCCTTTCCGCTTCCAAGTATATTGTAATACAATCCATTTATTTTTATAGATGCGCCACGAGATATTCCAACAACGATCTCTTGGCCATCAGAATAGCCACCGGCAGCCTTTGATGTGAAATAAGCATCGCCAGAACCACCCCAACCGAAATTGAAATGGAAATAACCATTTACATCGTATCCGTCACATACGAAAGCATGTCCTGAATTTCCTTGATCACCAGAATAATATATAGGGCGTTTGTTGTCGAGTTCCTGTTTCAAGAGTTTGTCCCATTCGTCATCAGTGATGCTACGTCCTCTTGACACATACTTCGCTCCTTTATCATACATAAAATATGTTTTCAATGCATTTGGTACCAAACTGCTGTATGCGCCACTGCCAGATGAGGAATACATCATGTTTACACTGACACCACAGTCATACATCAGTTTTGCAACAGCATCCTTCGCTGCCTGCGGTGAGGAGTTATTGTATGTATTCTGCATATTTGCCCAGTCATAATATGAGTCACCGTAGTTCACCGTATGTGAAGTTCCATTCCAAGAATAAGAATGTACGCCATGCCCGTGAACAGGCCATTTGTGATAATACATAATCTGTGCCATAGCAGTAGCGACGCATCCTGTTACTGCCCTACCTCTGGCATCCATAGGACAAAGGTTATTATATGGACTACCTTGATTCCACTTACTCTTGATAAGTGGCTCCACGGAACTTGCATATTTCGGAGTCGCCGTTTTGCTTATCGCCGTCTTGAGTTTACCTGTAGGGTTGTCAAGGCGTAGTTTTCTTATCTGTTCTGAATACTGCGACAGCCACCACTTTGCATTTTCTGGAAGATTATTATAATCAAACGTGCCTTCTTCAGAATATCCCAGTATATATGTATCCGTCATATCTTCGGCAGACACAATAACAAAGCCTTTGTTTTCTGTCTTGTTGAACACATAGAACTCTGCCACGCCATTTGTCGATGACGACGTGTATGCTATTGTTAGATTAGTGTTCTGTTCTCTGATACTTTCCTGTGCAATACGCTTTGCCTGTTGCAAATCTATCGTTTCTGCATACACTGAAAGTGACAGAAACATACACACTATAAAAT
>JAGHTI010000011.1 GCA_018065415.1 Candidatus Equicola stercoris | reverse complement strand
GGCATATATAGATTCTGATACGTACGAGTGCCTTTTTTGTCAAGCACGTTTGGAAATATCCACAAGTGTTCCTTCTCATCGAAAGGTCCCCAAGGATTCTTTGAACGTAGTAGATACATATCCTTGCCGAAAACATAGCCCTGCCCAGTCATATAATACCAATCTCCCTTTTTGAATACCCATACCGTAGATATGGAGTGTGGGGAAATACCGGATCGATTACGTTCCTCATCAGTAGGATACGTGTCCTGCCAATGCCAATCGCCATTAGTGTCTTTTATGTAGTATTCTGTGCCACTGTTGAGGTCATGAGTCTTTGTTCGTGCAACGACAGGGTGACTGAACGACAGGAGTTGGTCAGGATTTTCCTTCCATTGATTGCATGAATACAGGTAGGTATGTCCATCTCCATCTTCCCAAAGCTGTGAGCCATACATCACAGGGTCAATGGCTACATGATTATGGTCAATATCTATGATTTTCAAATAGTTTGGATCTCCTGGTTTTCCTTCAAGGCTATACGTGACAAGAGCTTGATTCTTGTTTTGCATGAGATTCTGTGTTCCATTGTAAACACCACCCCACAACATCTGCATCTTCCCATCATAAATTGTGGCATCGCCAGCCCAGTAGAGCCATTGCTGATCTATGTCGCCACGCTTTATCTCCGCATCACTTTTCTCGCCGTTAGGATGACGCAAATGAGTGCGTGCCTGATAGTAGCGGTCTGCATTAGGGTTGTCAGTCTGCACATAGTCAGCAAGCCATATAAGATTCTCTGGTTTAGTGCCAGGCAAACCATCCTCGCCAACAGTCTGCACCATAATTGAATTACGTGGGAAGGAGCAGGAACGACGTGCACGTGTTCCCTCATCAACCACACCATAGAAACTGTCATTGAAAGACCAGAACACATTTCCGTCTGGCAGTAAAGTTGTCTCAACGCCATCACCACCATTCCAACCAAGTGTGCGTGTAAAGAGGTCATCGTAAAGCTTGTCCTTATATACAAACACGTTGTGGTTAGGACAGTTATGCTTCATAAGTTGCAGATTCCACTCTTCCTTTATCTGTGGCTCAGGCCATTTGGCCTCATCTCTGGCAACCTCACCAGGCATGAGCTCTACCTGTGCGACAGTTGCCATCGGCATGATGCCAAAGACAAATAATGTTATTGTTTCTCTAATGGTTCTCATGAGTTATTTTTTTGTTTTGGATTACCAAGATTTAATATAGAAACATCACTATTTAGTATTACATACCGGAGTTAGAGTAAAATGGTGGACTTCAGGTTTGTTGATGTCATATATCCGCTTCACTATCATGTCCATCTGGGCAATGTACATGTCGCGAACATCCTTGTGAATCATCTTGTCATAGAGCTCACGTCGTACGCCAACCCATCCGTTAGTCTTTTGCCCATCACGGAAGACTTCTGCTGCGTGTTCATCGTTAACATCAAGCAATCCCTTATCCATAAAAAAGTCGTATTGTAACCATGCATAATCACGGAACTTGCGCTCAATTTCCCAACGATCCTCATTAAGAGCCATTATGGCACATGCCTGCTGATATTGGGGTGTATGTCTGTATTCTGCAAGATTGATGCCGTTTGTTAGTTCTTCTGCTGTGAAATTAGCAATGAAAACATCGTCAATAACAAGGCGGTAGTTTCCATGCAGACCTTTGACGCAAAGACGCTCGTTGTCCATTTCTTCCATAAATGTAGGGACCACCTTTTTTATATTACACTGGGCACGTTTGAACCCCCATCCATGTGCTATTGTGTCCAAAGGCAATGGAAGCGAATTAGCAAGGTAGTCGAACGATATAACATTATGATTACTAATAAAATTATCTATTTTACAATTTTCTTGTTCAAGAATTTTACCATTCTTTGCATTTAAGGTGAAATCTGCAACCTTTTTACCTGACATTCCCTGTGCCTTAAGGAAGAGATAAGCCATAACCATATGTCCATCATTATCAGGATGCACACGGTCATTGCCACATATGGTGAACGTGGAATCCTGTTGCTGGAACTTGTGGTTCATCTCTGTCATAGGATGGTTGAAATCCACGAACTCCCATTTGTTTGCCTTTGCTGCAGAGTCCTGAAAAGCCACAATCTTCTGCATATATGAGTTCTTGTTACGAAACACGTCCTTATTGAACTTGGAAGTATCGTCATATGGTGATGTTCCGACAAGCACTATGCGGGTATTCGTCAAACCTTTTAGGCGTTCTTCTATTTTCTTGTACATGCCTTTTGACCATTCAACCCGGCCGTTGCCGAAACTTTCAGCATTGTCACCATTGTACTCGTAATAGCCTGTGTCATTCATTCCGAATGTCAGTGTGATAACGTTAGGACGCTTTGCAAACACGTCTCCGTCAAGGCGTTTTAGGATATTCTCACTAGTATCACCACCTATACCACAGTTTGCCATCCACATATCAACATATGGAAAATGCGTCATATAATAGAGCCAGATGTAACTGTGATAATGTCCTCCGTCCGTAATACTGTTACCTACGAAACACACACGGTCGCCCTGTTTGAACGGGGCCACTTGCTGGGCATTGGCAGAAGCAAAGCAAACTGCCAAAAGGATAAGAAGAATTGTTTTTTTCATTTTAACATATAATTACTTTATCATTATTTTTTTGTAGCTATGGGTAGTTCCATTGTTATTCTCAATGATATATACGCCTGGGTTAAGCATTGCATCGCGAACATCCTCGTTTTTATCAAGCACTTTACACAGCGTACCATCCATATTATACACACAGACAAGTCCACCAATGGTATTATCCGACTGTATCTCCATAATATCGTTGGCGATGTCTCCCACTACCTCATCATAGTTATATTGTTTGATAAGCAGATGTGTATTGCCTGTAATGTTCTCTTTTTCAAACTCCATTGCGATTGTCTTGCTTTCTCCTGGCAAGAGCGTAATGTAGTTGTCGTCCATTATTACAGGGAGAATACGTTGGTTCATATCATCAACGAGTCGTAGGCGAATGGCAAAGGCTGGCGTACTTGAATTATTCTTAAGCGTAGCTGTTGCCTTAATAGTTGTGTCATCGGTTCCAACTATGCTAAACTCTGACGACACGTCAGCTTGAGGAATATCATTAAGCTTTTTATAATCATCCTTTGATGAGCCGATGGTGGTTTTCCAATATGTATTCTCTGAAGCTATTTTGCCTCCTTCATCAAATAGTGTCAGCTTGATCAGGAACATACCCTCTATAGAAGTCAGTTTCTTCTTTCCTGAGGTATTCATGTTATATACGTTAACGACACTATTCGAAGCCACATTAATATCTTCCACCAAACCTGATATGTCGTTATTTTTTATACCATTAAGGTCATACACTCCAATCTCCGCACGATATCCTTTGACATCTTCAAGTGTAGTATTTACAATGCTAATATCATTATTGCTGCAGTTCCATTGAATGTGTATTGGTTCACATGCTTTCTTGGCACCCCAATAGTTTCCTGTCATGTCAAGATAGTAGTATGTCTGCCAAAGCAATGATGGATATGCAGGTTGGCTCATCCAATAAAGGATACCGGTTGCTGTGTTCCAAAGGTTATAGTTCCAGCCTTCGAACAAGGCTTTTATTATTTCTATGTTATAAAGCTGTGATTTTTCACAGAATGATTTTATGTCCTGCGATTCACCGTAACTTGTCTTCACATGGTTGAAATAACTTGTGGCACCAGCAGCACCACCGTATGCTTGGTCATCGCTAAAGAAGTGTTTCTCCCATATATCATTACGAGGCCAAAGTTTGTTTATAGGCATGAATTCTTTTAAGCTTTCATACGTGCAGAAGCCTCCAGTGCCAAGTTCCGAACGAAATCCCCAATCGGTAACATCACCTTTGTCGCCACCACCACCTTGTATTCCTTCCTTGAAGTAGTTCTCTGCAGGGAAACTTTGCCACCATCCGCTGCCAGAGAGCCCAAGTCCGCTACCATCCTTCTTATTATAGGATTCGGCTGTGAAATAACCGTTATGGCTGTTAGGGATATAAACACGGTCACCTGCGTCATACGTCTTAATGGCGT
This sequence comes from Candidatus Equicola stercoris, assembly GCA_018065415.1. GTDB lineage: Bacteria > Bacteroidota > Bacteroidia > Bacteroidales > Bacteroidaceae > Prevotella. The sequence continues at coordinate 8,087 of JAGHTI010000011.1, read as the reverse complement.
TATCAATACTATTATTCAGTTCTTCGTAAGGCCAGCCTTCATTGTCACCACACCACACTGCTATGGAAGGATGATTACGCAGACGTACTATCTTGTCCTTTACATTCGACATGAAGCATTTCTTGTCGTCTGGACCAGTAAGACCTGTATATGGACCTGTAAGCCAAAAATCGTCCCACACCATGATTCCATATTCGTCACATGCATCATAGAACTCCTCATCCGTAACACATCCTGTCCAAAGGCGTATCATATCAAAATGCATATCCTTATGCAGACGTACCCTTGTAAAATAGTCTTTGCCATGGCAACGAAGCATATATTCCGACATCCCCCAGTTGCCACCTTTGCAGTATATCTTCTCGCCATTGCAATACACTACCATAGAGGTGTTCTCCTTTTTATAATCGTATGTGCGGATGCCGAATCTTGTATCTTCTGAATCAACCACCATTCCATCTGCAATAATAGTCATATTACAGTCATAAAGAGCTTGTTCTCCATAGCCATTCGGCCACCATAGGCGTGGGGATTTAATAGTAAGTTTGTCAAGCGTCACGTCGATAGAGTCTCCTGCATTGATTGTTACGTCTCTCGTGAGGATATAATTGCCAGGAGTTATCGTTGCCTTGACCTGAACTGTCTTTTGAGTTGATGTAAGGTTTACAATTGATGTCTGTAAGTTGAGTTCTGCCTTGGATCGGTCTGCAGAAAGACTCTCAGTACGAACCCACGGATCGCGCAGTGTTATGCCACCTATGGTCTCAAGATATACATCATTGGTCACACCACAATTAAGTCCTGGGACGTATGGCATCCAGTCCCAACTATGTGAAGATATGTATGTGGGACAGACATAATTAACGAAATTGGAGTTTCTGTCAAGAACTTTATTTACTTGTGGTTTAATGAGAATGCTCAACACGTTATCTTTCTCGCGAAGCATTGAGGTAATGTCATGGCGGACTTTAAGCACATGGCCTTCTATGGTTCCAAGTTTCTTACCGTTAAGATATACTACAGAAGAACGGTGTGTTCCCTCAAGAACTAACTGCAAATGCTGCCCATCAAGGAGTGCAGGCTTGTCAAACATGGTTCGATACCAGAATGCTCTGTTATACTTTGTTTCGTCCACCTTATATATATTATCGGAATAATTCGGGTCTTTTTCCTTGCCTGCAGCAACGTATGCAGCAAACACTGTACCTGGTACGATACCTGCAACATAGTCTTCTGGAACAAAGTCCGCATTGCGAGAAACTACCATATTCTCTGTCGTTGCGGGGAACAACTGCCAATGCTGACCATCGTAACTATCAAGAGATATACGGTCGTCATCATTTGCTGGTGCAGGTTTGAATGCGTCAAGTTCCTGCTCTCCGCTATTATCAAGTGCGGGCGTAGCATCTCCCTTCTTGCGGAAGATGGCATAAATATATGTGTCGGGAGTGTTGTTCCACGGTTTGTTTGCAAATACGTATGGCTGCCCCTTGCCAGCATCGCCCACGACATCCTTACCAGTATCGTCGTCGCCGTCAGCATCATGACGAGAGCTATTGGCATTAATGGCTAATCCATTTTCTATTCCATCATAATTGAATGAGAATCTATAACTATTTCCATCGTCACCGGTATGAACGGCATATAGATCTGTTGCCTTATATTTGCCATCCCATGCATCAGGTGCAAGTCCTACGAACTCATAACCTTCATTAGCCTTAGCATATACCAATGCCTCATACATCGAAACACCTTGTTGACAATCGCCGCCTTGTGCCTTGGCATCTTCGGCTCCTCCATTCTCTCGCGTAGTATATTTAAGCATTGCCGTGCTTCCAAAGTTGCTTGACTGTTCTTTTACGTAAGCATTGTCCTTTGCTTTTGGTGCAAGATAGACTACGCCTGCGCCACTCGGATATGCCTCAGCATATAGATGAAGGTTCTTTATTGGGGTTGGTGCTCCGTTTGCTACAATAGATAGAAGTATTGCTGAAATAGTTAATATAATAGATTTAAGGTTCATAAAAGTTTGTTGTAAGATTTAAAAAGGGGCAGAAGCAAAAGTAAAATAAAATTTTCATTTGCTTTCTGCCCCTGTGTAATACCAACCTAGGTATTTATAAGGATATTTATTAAAGTACCCCTATATGCATCGCCATAGTTTACTTAACTATAACCTTACGCACTGCATTGCTGTTGCGAACAATGTTGATGCCCTTTGTGAGTTTCTGCTGGCGACCATCAAGGCTGTAAATTGTTGTCTTTGACGTTGTAGTATTAGCAATCTCATTAATACCTGTAGGGTCAGCAAAATAGTAGTAAACGTATGCATCCGGATTTTCATTGCATGCTGTTGCAGCTGCTGCTGCAAAATCAGTACCGCCATAAACTCCGTATGGAGACCAGGCGCTCTTCTCTTCGTCTGTTTCGCCCTGCTTATCGCCTGGGAAGATAACTACTGAATAAACACCATTGTCAACATCAGTCTCTTCAGCCTTGTACTCAGCGAATGGAGCTGCATCAACCTCGTCTTCTGTTGGTTCTGATGCTTCCTGGTCAACAGTAAATACCTTTACACCTTGGAAACTAAAACCAGGGTCAGGAGTTACATGGAAGAAAAGACGGCCGTAACCGTTACTCAATGTACATGCAAAACCAGACTCAAGGTCTGTGTCAAATTTTTGATACTCACCGTGTGAAACATCGTTCTGGGTTGTGATGTAAATAGTACCATTGCCAGTCATATCCTGGGCAACTACATGGAATGTGCGATAATAATAAGTATCTGCATTTGCAGCAACTGAAACGCACAACATTGCGGCTACGAATAAGCCTTTCAAAAGAGATAAAGATTTTTTCATGTTTTTTTTGTTTTAATAATTGGTTTATAAATAATGAATTTTAATGCGATACAAAGGTACGAATATTTTCTACCATAGAATATAAGAATGGAACCAAATAATATAAAAATTGAACATCGAACAATATTTTCATGACAAAAATGCCGTTTTTAGTATTTTGGACCTGTAATTTTATTTGACATGCAAAGCATGCTATTTGCCATAGAGCATATCGCAGGCAAACAGCAATGCTTTTAGCAACACTATCTTACGAGTATTCCGATGTTAGGATAGTCATCCGTGCGGAATGGAATAGCAGGAAGTCCTGCCTTATTGTAGAGATTGCATTCAGGATTGTCACCCCATGCATAACGCACAGCAACAGGAAACTTCACATCAGGACAACTTACTACAATGCTGTTGCCTTCAATAACAGCATCAGCCCAATGGAACACTCTGTCAGGACCACATATTGTGAAGCCTTTCACTTTTCCACCTAGGACATTTAGACGTTCATTGCCTGTAACGAGTTGTAAATCATCACTCTGCCGTCCCTCATCAAAGAACACACGAATCTTATTGCCCTCAATCCGATAGTCCCGATATTGAGGTCCGTTTGGATTTATTTTTTCACCATATGCAATGGCACGTGCCTGAAGTGCAAGGCGAAAACCTACATCCTGCTTGTTCTTTGGATGAATGTCGTTGGCTTCGCCTATATCGATAATACATGCCATGCCAGTGTTTTCAAGATGCTTTGCAGTAAGGTACTGCGCCTCGCGAAGTTCTGCCCATGATGACTCTGATGGCTCATCAAGACGTTGCTTATAATTAGCAAGCTGAACGATGAAGAACGGGAAATTATCATGCCACTGACGACGCCAGTCCTTTATAAGCATAGGCTGGAGCTCGCGGTACTGCAGGCTTTGGTCACTGTTTGACTCACCCTGATACCATATCGCACCCTTCATAGCATAGTCGCGAAGAGGATGAATCATTGAGTTATAGAGGAAAGAATGCACATTGGGCTCACCAGACGTATTGATAGGCATAACAGGAACTTCCATAGTTGAGCAACCAATATGGTAGCGCCATTCTCCAACGAGGTCAATAACGTGTTCTGTACTTTCCTTGCTATCTGTAATATAGAATGTATCATCAGCAGGATAGAAACCGCCAAAACCGCCTGTGTCCTGCACACGCACTGCAAGTATGTTGCGTCCAGCCTTTACAAGGTTGCCAGGGATAGTATAGTCACGACGGAATATTACACCCTCCATTGAGCCTATCTGCTCTCCATTGAAGAAAGTGATATCATTATCATCAATACCTCCCATATGGATATACAGGTCTTTGCCAGCATATTTTGCAGGTACATCTACAACACGACGAAGCCAGAAGAATCCATCAAGCCCGAGGATATCCTTTGGCTCACGTGTAACTCCACGCTCATAATATATTTTGCCCCATGCGGAATCATCAAATGACGTTGATGCATACACTGGCACATTATTCTCATACCCAGCATCGATGCTACGGACCTTGTCGCCCCACTCCGCTATTTCCTTGTGATATTGTGCATCGCGGGCAGATGCCTCTGCTGGCAAATGCTTTACATATTCAATATTACGGGCTTGAGAAGGCTGGACAGAAAGACCTTCGAGACTTGTCCACGCTTCAATGATAGTACCACCCCATGATGAATCAATGAGTCCTATTGGCACGTTCAAATTCTGTTCAAGATTACGTCCATAGAAGTATCCTACAGCTGTGAAATGCGTTGCAGCATCGCCAGAGCATACGTTCCAACCATCACCGATAGAGGTCTCGAAGCCATCGAGAGGCTCGGGAGCGATATTTGTCTTAACCTTTAAAAGGCGAATATTTGGATGATTATTGGCATCAGCTATCTCTTTCTCAGCATTATTAGAAGATGCGAGTTCGAATCCCATATTGGACTGGCCAGAACAAAGCCACACTTCACCTATCATCACATTATTGAGAACTGTTTTCTTGCCATCGTCAATTGTGATATTATAAGGTCCCCCTGCTTTTGGAGTAGTCACTTCAATACGCCACTTTCCATCAGCTGCAGCCGTTGTGGTATATTTCTTGGCGTTCCATGAGGTGATAACGGTAACTTTCTTATTAGGTTTTGCTACGCCCCAAATCGGAGCATTGTCACGCTGTTGCTGCATAACCATATTGTCCGTAAAAAGCGGGCAAAGGCGTTTTGTTACCTCATTGTTCAACTTTGAATCCTTGAATGGACCAGCAAAGCTTGTCACTGCAGTCAATACAAGCAAAAATAAAAATATAATCTTTTTCATCTTGAACCTACAACCATTTATTTTATTTTAAGCGCTTTCTTGATAGCTGGTACAATCAACGACTCCATCACTTCATAACCAGCATCGTTAGGGTGTACCTGTTCTGGTGTGTAACGGCTGTCAAGCCCCTTGCCATCGGCTGAAAGCATTGCATTAAAGTAATCAACGTATGGAATCTTATTTGCCTTGGCGTATGCTTCAACACGTGCATTCAGGTGGCGAATCTTCTCCATTGCATCCTTGATGCGTGGCTGCCAAGGGAAGAACTCAGCAGGGAGACATGAAGTCAGGATAACCTTTATGCCGTTGGCACGGGCGAGGTCAATCATTGAGAGGACATTGCCGTAAGTGTAATCTTCATTGTATTCGCCCGTGTTCTCGGCTATGTCGTTTGTACCATAGTTGATAACTACGAGCTTTGGCTGAAGGTTTACTACGTCTTCACGGAAACGAGTAAGGAACTGGAAAGAAGTCTGTCCACCTATTCCACGACCGATATAACCGTTTTTCTTAAAGAAATCAGGACGCATGGAAGCCCAGTTGTCTGTGATTGAGTTTCCCATGAATACTACACGTTTCTCACCCTTTGCAGGTGCAGGAAGTTCCTTGTTTGCCTGAGCATAACGTCCGAACCATCCAAAATTGTGGTGGTTGTTTTGTGACATTACTGCAGTTGAGCAGCAAAGCATCATCATTACGATAATCTTTTTCATTGTTGTTATTAAAATATTTTGTTAGAAAATTTTACTTATCTCTTCCACATTTGAAAATCAGAAAATTCTGCTGGTTTTTCTTTGCTGCTTACCAATACAGCGGATATTACACCCGGACGGGCTACTCTGTCCCATGGAGTGGTATGACTTGCATCAACACTGCATGGTTCAAGTTTCTTCATGCCATTGCCATCATCAAACATGAATGAGAGAGTTCTGCTGTCTTTCACTTCTGCCTGTAAACGAATGGATCGTCTCTTCATTGGAATTTCGCTTAAAACAGTATCCTTTCCGTTGCACATTGATATGGTTTGTAGTTTCTTGCCTCGCAAAACTAGAGCGACATAGTTTCCCGCATCGCCGTACAGTACTATTCCTCGCATTGACTGACCATTATTTAATACGTTCACAGCAAAACTGTAATCACTATCAGGTGTACGTTGGCATAACACTGCGGCATTAGACTCCTTGATACCATTCCCACTCAAGAGCAATTTGCCATTGCCGTTAACTTCAGCCTTGACATCGCAGAATGTATAATTCCAAGTCCATGAAACACCAAGTTTCCTACTTGCAAAATTATCTGCGAATTGCTTCCATTCGCCTTGCTTTATGCCTTCGGACGGCATCGGCTGGCGAATAGTGGCAAGTCGGCCTGTCTTAAAGTGTGGCCATTGGTCACTTCCAAACACGAGCTCCTGTACAATTGGTTGTCTGCCCATATAGAACTTCGCATTGTGCTGATAGGAGTGACACAGATAATATAGTCTTCCATCGGATGTTGTTGTAACCGTACCATGTCCACAAGCCTGGAAATCATCTGAGCGCATTAAAATTGGATTATCGCTGTACTTTTGGAATGGTTCCGTAATCTTTTTGGAGCGAGCCACACGTACCTCGTAATCACTCCCTGGTCCGCAGCATCCTCTTGCAGAATAGAGCAGATAATACCAATCGTCTTTGCGAATAATACACTGTCCCTCAATACCAATGGATTCCTCATCTGTAAGTAGAGTAAACGGCTCGCCTTCAAGATGAAACCCATCATTGGATAGCTTACAACAGAGGATTTCTATAGGGCGTGGATCAAGTCCATATGCCTTCCATGTGATATAGAGCTGTCCATTATCATTAAACACAAATGCATCAATACATTCCGAGCCAATAGTTACGAGTGGTCCTTTATCCTCGAAGGCTTTCTCTGGCGTATCGGCAACAGCGACTCCTATGTATGACTTGTGGTCGCTTTTGCGTCGTGCAGAGTAATAGCAATACACCTTATTGTTATATACATACAACTCCGGAGCCCAGAACGATCCTTCGGTCCAATCTGGTTTTTGTTCAAAGACGTGCCCCACCTGTATCCAATTCACTAAGTCCGTTGACTTGTAAATAGGATAAAATGGTGCCCACTCTGATGATGTACCAGAGGCATAGTAAGCTCCGTCAAAACGGATGACAGAAGGGTCTGCCAAATCCGTTCTTATAACTGGGTTCTGGTAAAACTCAAGCTCTTGGGCATTAACATTACAAAGAGAAAATACCATCAAAAGCGAGCTGATAAGGTGTCTAAGTCTATTCATAATGCGTTATTCCCAGGATGGAGGTTCCTTTTCAAGTCCCCACCGTTTGTTGGGTTTTGCAGAGGTGACATAATTCAACATCGCACCATTTACAAGCTCATCAAGGTTTATCCAGGTCTGATTAAAGGTCTTGCCATTAAACTTGAGCGACGAGGTAAAAGGCTTCCTTTCATCACCACCTGTCACAACTATGTTCTTGCCATTAGGAAGATGGACTATAGCCTTTGGGAACATTGGGGTGTTGAGAGCAAAACCTCCTACACCAGGAATCTCTGGATAAAGTCCGAGACATGCCCAGACATACCATGCCCCCATAGCACCGAGGTCGTCATTGCCAGGCAATCCGTTAACCTTTGCCGAATACATCTCATTCAATGTACGGCGTATCACGTCAGATGTTTTCCAAGGCTGTCCTACCCAATTGTAGCACCAAGGAATTCCAAAGCTCGGTTCATTGCCACATGCAAACCACTCGTCGCCATATCCTGCATCGAGACGTGTAAAATACTCATCAAGTCGTTCTATTGCCTTTTGCTTACCACCGATGATATCAATCAAGCCTTTGATATTGTATGGCACCATCCAGAAATAATCCTTATACGTTGCCTCACGCCAATCTTC
>JAGHTI010000032.1 GCA_018065415.1 Candidatus Equicola stercoris | reverse complement strand
ACCCACATCTTCATAAAGAATTTCATAACGCGTCATTTCAACAACATCTTCACGTGGTTTTGACAAAAACTATATGAAGTATTGAAATCGAAATCTGCTCGTAAGGTGTTAAGTCTCTCGCAGAGCAAAAACAAAGGAGCCTACCCCAACCCCTCCCTAAAAGGAAGGGGGTAAGAAAGTCTCTCCCCTCAGGGGGAGATTTAGAGGAGGCTTCTTCTTTCTGTTCTTCTTCACGACTGCTGATGCAGATTCATAAATTTTGTACGCAGAGGGCAGAGGCGTACCTTTCGGTTGTTGCGCAGAGATTTTCATTTAAGGAAAGGACAACTGACAATTTAGAATTGAGAATGATTTTTTAACCTCTCACAGAGTTTTTAGTAAAAGTTAAGCTCGGGTGACCTGAAAGTTGCACGTGCGTAGGTGGAAATTGCAAGTATGGTCACTCGTATTTTCTATTTCGCTTAGTCGCATCATCAATTACGGTCGGTTTCATCACCAATTACGGTTACACACATCGCCAATTGCGGTAGCACACATCAGCAATTGCGGTTGGGTGCACCACCAAATGCGGTTGGGTGCATCGGCATTTGCGATTGTTCATATCAGCAATTATAGTGGATTATATAATTAGGGATTTTATTAATAATAAAGATAGTAAAGAGGTTGAGGCTTCTTAGGTCTTAGACAAAAAAAAGACCGTCACGATGACGGTCTCAAGTGTTTTTGTTGGGCGATTATTGACATTTATAAAGTCTTTTCTATTGTCCAGACGAATGCCCGAAGACCGAGCATCTCATATTCTTGGTCTATCTTCTTCAGACGATTGAGCAATGGCTCTACCTGTTCGTCTTCAACAATGGTAAAGATGGTGGAACACATTGACGGCCATGCATGTGTGCCATAGTGTGGCTCGCCTGTCTTTGTCCCTCTGCCCTTTGTCTGTTCCATCATGGTAAAGCCTCGTGCCATGGAGGAGTTAAGGGCAGTAATCACATTGTCGTAATGTGCCTGGTCGAATGATATCATTATAGCTTTCATATTTTATCTTTTTTTCAGCATTTCTTTTTCTTTGTTCTCTTTCCAGTATGCCATGAGGGCGGCCTTCTTACGCATGCGTACACGTTCTCTCTTAATCTTATTAGCACCGAAGATACAGAACATTGACGGTACGTAGATAAGAGTCATGATTGTTGAGACGGTAAGACCACCGATGATGGAGATACCGAGCGGACGCCACATCTCTGCTCCAACTCCCTGGCTGACTGCCAACGGCACCATACCGAGAATGGTGGTGAGGGTTGTCATGAGGATAGGACGCAGACGGCTGCGTGCTGCCACTACGGATGCACGGATGAGTCCCATGCCCTGCTCACGCTTCAGTGTGGTATAGTCGATGAGCACGATACCGTTCTTGACGACAATACCTACCAGCATGATACCTCCAAGCATTGACATGATGTTGAGTGAGGTTCCTGTCAGCGTAAGTGCAAAGATGATACCTGAGAGAGCAAAGATGAGTGATATGATGATGATGAATGGGTTTGTCATAGACTCGAACTGTGCTGCCATGACGATGAAAACGAGGATAACAACGAGGAACAGCAGTGTGCCAAGGTCTTTGTTGGAATCCATCTGGTCTTCGTAAGAACCTGCCACCTGTGTGGTGATGCCATTCGGTATCTCCATGTTGTCACAAATCTTGTTGCCCAGTTCTACTCCGTCAGAAAGTGCGTAGCCGTCTTTGAGAACTGCCGTAACAGTGACAATACGCTGACGGTCTTTACGTTCAATTGTCGGTGGAATGGCACTTTCCTTTACGGTTGCAACATCGCATACACGTACCGTCTTGCCCATGGAGTTAGGTATGAGCATATTGGATATCGCCTCTATGCTCTGACGGTCTGTAGGCTCATAACGTACGCGGATGTCATATTCTTCTCCGTCTTCACGATAATAGGACATCAATGAACCTGTGATGGCATTGCGGACAGTGCTTGCAGCGGAAGCGAGCGTGAGTCCCTGCATAGCCAGTTTGTCGCGGTCGAAGTCAACGACGATTTCCGGCTGGTAGTCGGAACGTGATATGTTGACCTGCGAAATCATCGGGTTCATCTGGAAACTGTCTGCAAGAGCTGTGGCTACATTGTAAGTGTCGTTCATGTCGTAACCATAAATCTCGAATGTCGCCATGCTCTGTCCCCCCATGGAGTTGTTTCCTCCACCGAGCATCACATTGTATTTTGCAAGTTCTGGTATCGCCTTACAGTCGGCACGCATCTCGTCGCATATCTTTGCAAGGCCTATGCTACGTTCATTTGACGGCACAAACTGTATGTTGTATGATATGATATGCGAACCATTGTCGCGAAGAGAAGCCCACGTGTTGTTTTCTCCAGCCTGACCTACGGTAAAGTTACAGTTCGTAAGGTCTTCACCATAACGATCCATCCATTTCTTCGTAAGTCCTTGTGCTATCTCCTCAGCCTTTTCCACACGGGTGCCGATAGGGAGCTCCAGTGTTGCACCTACACGACCAGAGTCGTTTGCTGGCATGAACTCACTCTTCATACCTACGACGTTGGCAGTGATGATAGACAAGACAAAGAGAGCTATACAGCCTACGATGACAGTTACACGGTGTCGTACTGCCCAGTTGATTTTCTTTGCGTACCAGTCATCAAGTTGGTCGAGTTTCTTCTGGATAGGTCCATAGAAATTCTTGAACATATTACTCTGTTTCTTCTGCAATCTCAGGAACTGTGAACACATCATAGGTGTGAAAGACAGTGCTGATGCAGTAGAAACAACCATGATGATACACATCATCCATCCCAACTGCTTGAAGAGGACTCCTGCCATACCTGTCACCATCGTCAAAGGGAAGAATACGGCAATCATCGTCAGTGTAGATGCGATGACAGAGATGGCAACCTCATTGGTACCATGCACTGCCGCCTGTTTCGGTGCAGAGCCTCGTTCGATATGTGTGGTGACATTCTCCAAGACAACGATGGCATCGTCCACAACGTTACCGATGGCGATGGAAAGACAGGACATGGAAATCATGTTCAGTGAACTGCCTGTTCCGAATAGGTATATCATGGAGGCTATCAGAGACATAGGAATGGTGAGGCAGATGATGACTGTCGCTCTCCAACGTCCGAGGAAGACAAACACGACAAGTACGACAAACAACAATGCGTACATCACTGTCTCGTAAAGTGTGTTGATGGTATTCTTAATGTTGTCTGATGTATCAACGATGACTCCCAACTTGACATCTGAAGGAAGGTTTTTCTGAAGTTGTGGCAGAATCTTATGTACCTTGTCTGCAATCTGCACAGAGTTTGCACCACTCTGTTTCTGTACGACAATCATTGCACCTTGCTGACCGTTGGTAAAGGTACGCTGTGAGCGTTCCTCCACATTATCCACAATACGTGCAATATCGCGCAGATAGACATTAGCACCATTCTTGCTTCCCACGATAACAGATTCCATCTGCTTAGGATCAGAAAATTCTCCTTCCGCACGTACGGTAAATGTCTGTGTACCAACGTCAACAGTACCACCAGTGACATTCTGGTTTTCTCCTGCTATTGCTGCGCTGACGGTCGCCGGTGAGATGCCGTATGCCTCCATCTTGGCAGCGTCCATGTAAATGTTTATCTCACGTTCCGGTGCGCCACTTATGGATACCGTACCGACACCATCGACACGTGCCAATGGATTTGCTACGTTTTCATCAAGAATCTTATAAAGGGCGCTCTGGCTTTCCTCAGCTGTTACCTTCAGCAACATGATAGGAATCATGTCTGTGGAGAACTTGAAGAGGATTGGTGTGTTACACTCTGTTGGCAATGAGTTGGAGACCATGTCCAACTTGTCGCGCACATCGTTCGTGAGGTCGTCAATGTCGTATCCAAATTCAAATGTCAACGTGATGACAGATACATTCTCACGGGAATTACTGGTGACGTGCTTAAGATGTTCCACCGAGTTGAGAGTGTTCTCAAGAGGTCGAGAAACATTGTTTTCTATATCTTCAGCCGAAGCACCATTATAGTAGGTGAGCACCATGATGGTGTTCGTCTCAATGTCTGGCATCAAATCGATAGGCAACTTCGACAGCGAAAAGACACCGAGTATCATAATCGCAGCGAAGACCAGGCTGGTCATAATCGGTCGTTTGACCGCTCCTTCATATAAACTCATATACTACTACTTACTTATTTAACCACTTCAACTTCACGTGCATCTGCAAGGTGTGCCTGACCGGCAATGACTACTACATCGCCAGGTTTGACACCACTGAGAATCTCATATTTGTCACCAATGTGCTGACCAAGTTCAACCCTTTTGTAATACACCTTACCATCTTTGTACGTATAGACATAGCGGTCGCCAGCACCGACCTGTTTTACCAGTGCGACATCAGGAATGATACAACGGTCAACGGTGCCCATGATGAGTTTTGCACGTCCGAACATTCCTGGACGCACTTTGCCGTTGATGTTGTCGATAGTGATTTCAACAGGGAATGTGTGGGTGTTATTGTCTATAGATGGATATACTACAGATACCATTCCTTTGAAGATTTCATCTTGGTATGCATCGAGGATGATATTTACGTCCATCCCTTTCTTGATTTTTGAGAAATAAGATTCAGAAACATTTATCTTCATCTTGATAGGGTTCAGTTTTTCAATGGTCAAGATAGGCAGACTTGTGAACATGTCACCATCATCATAATTGCGTGCAGTGACAACACCGCTGATAGGAGCGGTAAGTGTAGTGTTCTGACGCATCTGTGCCAATTGACTCTTGATGACATTTATCTGGTTCTGATTTTGACGCAGAAGAGTCTTCTGTACGGTAAACTGTGTTTTTGCAGTTTCATAATCAGACTTTGACACACCTCCGATGTGGTATAACTCCTCAATACGCTTGAATTCGGATTCTGCCAACTGCAACTGTGCCTTCTGACTTTCGACAGCACTTATCTGGCTCTGCAACTGTATGTTGAGCTGATCTTGTGATGTAACATCAAGTTGGACAAGAGGTTGTCCGACTTTTACAATATCGCCAACATCTACATGTATCTTCTTGATACGATATGGAGCATTTGGAGATATGTTGTTTTTAACATCACTCTCTACGGTTGCCGTATATGTCTCATACTGTTGAACAGGTTGCATGCTGACATTTACAACTTTTACCTGTGGCTTTTCCTGTTCCAAGTTGGCGTTTTTATTTTTGCCACATGAAACGAGTGCCATTGCTGCTATTACAAAATAAAATATCTTTTTCATATCTAATTAATATTTTTCTCTACCTAATGTGTAATCAAAGTCTGAACGATTCGTGAGGTAATTGTAGATACTTTGTGCATAGGTTAACTGTGCAGATGTAAGTGCAACCTCACTTTGGTTTAACTCCAGTATTGTACCATTTCCTACATTGTAGCGAGCCTCTGCAATCTTGACAGCCTTCTCAGCCTGTGTGACAGCCTCTTTGTTGCTAGTCATAGCTGCAATGGCGGCAATCATGTTCTCACGATAACTTTCAAGTGCCATGCTCAGTTGACGGCGAGTATCCTCGCGCGTGTCTTCAAACTGTGATAACTGTACCTTCGCATGTTTTATCTTAGTGTAGTTGGATGCTGTAAAGATTGGTATTGACAATGAGAATACGAACGATGTACTTGGTGCCCAGTCGTATTTGAATAGGTTCCAATTGTCATTGTACAGAGACTGATATTGTCCTGTCAACTGAAAACCAAGTGTCGGCATAAGGTTTGTATATTGCATTTTCAAATTACGCTGCAATAATTTATGGTTCATGTCCAACTGACGCATGGTAGAGTTGTTTTTCAGTTCTGCCACATCTGTCGTATTGGCAAGGAGCAAATCTTTACTATGGTTTTCAAGATTATCATCTGTGACGAGTATTACATCAGCCGTGATTCCCATCAGCACCTTTAGTTTCAGTTCTGCCATTGTAAGTGCTGTGGTGGCATCAACAAGGCTGGAATTCATGCTACGCATCTGTACTTCAGCACTAATCTTGTCATATTCGCTGACCTTTCCTACTTCGAACTTCATCTTGACGATTTCATAGTTGTTTCTGCTGACTCTGTAGCTCTGTTGCATGACATTAGTTGCTTCCTGAGCCACGAGTAATTGGAAGAATGCTTTTGTCACCTGATTAACAAGGTCAAGACGACTGTTGCGTGCCTTTTCCTGTGCAAGCAAAACATCTTGTTTTGTCAGTTTTATTGACTGATAAACAGCTGGTGCAAAGAGAGGAAGATTTACCACACCTGTCAATGCAGATGTGTTAGTTGCATCCTTACCCATCTTGAACGATTGATCACCGAGTTTCATCTCTGCAGCAAGGATGGTGTGCTGTATAGAACCTGTAGCTGAAACAGTCGGCAAAAGGTTTAACCATGCTTCATTATCAGAGATTTTCTTTAACTGAATCTCCTTATCTGCAACTCTAATTGTTGGGTTCTCATCCAAAGCAATCTCAATAGCCTTGTTAAGGTCAACGTGCAGAATACTCTTTTCTATTTTATCTGCAATATCAAACTCTTCCTGTTGTGAATAACAGCAGACAGAAAAAGAAAATGTCAACAAGATGGAACAAACAAATCTTAATACTTTTATCATTCTATTATCCTTATTTTTAATTTAAACCATGGAAACCGAAATTTGTTTTTGAGTTTCCGAAGTGCAAAAGTACGTAATTGAAATGAAACATCTATAAATAATTAACATTATTTAGTACAAAAAAGTGGTCTATGTTATTTAGAGTGTGTTTTTTAACATAATAAAGAGGCTCTTCACTGTTATTGAAAGAGCCTCTGGTTGTTTTAGAAAATAGTAATTTTGTAAATTTCATCAAGTGTGTTTCTTATTTGATCAAAGCCCTTGATGTGTCTGCAAGACACGCATCTGCAACTGATGGTTGCGAGATATCTATTGTATCTTTTACTTCGGCCACATTGCTTTCTGTTCTAAGCTCGTTATAATGTATAGAGTGTTCTATGACTGCCCCCGTAGCAATCAGCACGCACACACAAGCTGCCGCCTTCAGCAATGGGCGTAAGCGTCTTGTGAAATTGATTCGTATAGCCTTTACTGTAGTGTTGTCTTCAACGAGTTCCAACATTCTGTCATCGAAGTCACTACCAAGAGCGTCTGTCTCCATTGAAGAACTTTCATATACGAATAGGTCTTTGTAACGCTGCATATTGGAAGGAATGTTTTCCTGCGTGAAGAAAGAGCGTAGAATCTTTTCTTCTTCAAGTGTGGATTCTCCTTGCCAGTAGCGTTCCAATAATTGTTCTATATATTTATAATCCATCATTTTCTATTTTCTCGAATAGGTCTTTTATTGTCTGTCGAGCACGGAAGATGTTTACCTTGACCTGTGCTTCGCTGATATTCAGTATTTCTGCTATCTCTTTGTAACTCTTGCCTTCAAAATCACGCAACTGCATTGTAGTTCGCTGCTTCTCAGGCAGACGGTTTATTGCATTTTGTACTAATTGTATTTTATCTCGTTGTATAATATTATCATCAGGAGCAACTTGAATACCACTTTCGTGGTCCATGACTGTACTCAGTGGTGTCGTCGTATGCTCTTTTTTTCTCAGGACATCGAGTGATAAATTTCGGCATATTGTCATGCTGTAAGATTCCATCGACTCGATTGTGTCCCAACTGGCACGTCTCTTCCATATTTTCAGCAATGTATCCTGCACTATATCCTCGGCATCTTCATTATTCTGCGTAATGCGGAGAGCGAGTCTGTAGAGCTTATTCTTTAAAGGAAGTACATCGTTCTGAAAATTGATTTGTTTCATGCTCTCTTACTAATAAGACGATTTAGATGTAAAGAAAGTTACAAAGTTATTGATTTTTTCATCTAAATCATCATTGTCAACGGACAAGATATGTTTTGACTGAAGATAATATTTTTCCCGTTCTTCTATTTGCTGTGTAACAAAAGTCTGTAACTGTTCCTTATCCATGTTGGCTAATAAGGGGCGTACGTTACGACTTTCGGTTAAATGTTCAATGATATATTCGGGAGACGCTTTTATGTAAATGGTTTCACCTTGTCTGTTCATATACTCCATATTGTCAAAAAAACAAGGTGTGCCACCTCCGCAACTCACTACGACATTTTCAAATTCACAGACCTCATGCAACATATTGTGCTCGATGTTGCGAAATCCATCTTCACCAAATTCTGTGAATAGGTCAGATATACTTTTTCTTCTTCGCGACGAGATATACCAGTCAAGGTCGTAAAAACCAAGTCCTATGGCGGCGGCTAAAGACCGTCCAATAGTGGTCTTGCCGACACCCATATATCCCGTAAGTATTATGCGTTTCATTTTTTAGCGGACTGAATAACTTTCAAACAGTCTTCGTATGTGAGATTTTCAGCATTCCGTTGTTGCGTTTTCGTAAGGTGGAAATTTTTGTCGCCTACAGCAAGATAAATACCATAACGTCCATTGATGAGTTGCATATCCTCGCGTTCAGGGAACGTCTTCAAAATTTTCTTTTGTTCCTGCAGACGTTTTTTCTGTATCAAATCCAAAGCTTTCTCATACGTAAAGCTTAGAGGGTCTTCGGATTTTGGTATAGTGTAATACTGTTTGTTATGCAAAACATAAGCACCAAAATGGCTTGTGCTAACAATTATTTCTTTGTCTTCAAATACTCCGATTGTACGTGGCAACTTAAATAGCTCCATTGCCTCTTCAAGAGAGATGCTCTCAATGCTCAACTCTTTTGGAATCTTTGCAAAACGTGGCTTTTCCTCATCGTCCACTGTGCCAATCTGTGCTACAGGACCGAAACGACCAATCTTTACCAACACTTTCTTACCACTCTGCGGGTCTATTCCTAGTTCACGTTCTCCTATCTTATGTTTTGTGTTTTTAGTGAGAGCAGTATTAAGTTCTTCTTCAAAATTCTTAGCAAAATGCTTCAGCATGGTATCCCATTTGCTCTTTCCTTCAGCAATAGAGTCAAACTGAGTTTCAACATTTGCGGTAAAATTGTAATCCATGATGTTTGGAAAGAACTCCATGAGGAAATCGTTGACAACGATTCCTACATCCGTTGGTATAAGTTTTTTCTTTTCATTCCCGAAATGCTCCTTTTTAGTAGTCTCGAAAATCGTTGAACCCTTCAATTTTATAGTCGTGATACGATGTTCACTTCCCATTCTGTCTTCACGTGACACATAATCACGTTGCTGTATTGTGGAAATGATTGGAGCATAAGTTGAAGGACGGCCGATGCCAAGTTCTTCGAGCTTCTTCACCAGTGTGGCTTCTGTATAGCTAAATGGTGGAATAGTATATCGTTCAGTAGCAACAACCTCTTTATGTTTTAGCATCTGTCCTTTGCTTAATGAAAGAGAGGTGTTGTCAAAAGTTTCCATAACATTATCATCATTTTCTTCGCTGGATTCGCGATATACCTTCATGAAACCATCAAATTTGACGATTTCCATATTAGCAATGAATGAAATGTCATCACTTATCTGTCCTGATTCGTTGAAAGCATTTATGGTAATAGTGGTTTTTTCCAATTCTGCCTCTGCCATTTGTGAAGCCAGAGTACGTTTCCATATCAACTCATAAAGACGCTTTTCTTGTGGTGTGCCACTTATCTTCACCTTATTCATATAGGTTGGTCGGATGGCTTCATGTGCTTCCTGAGCCCCCTTAGAAGAGGTGTGGAAATTACGAGGATGAGAATATTCCGAGCCAAAAGACTTTATGATTTCTTCTTTGCTGGCACCAATACATAAGGTGGACAGATTCACAGAATCGGTACGCATGTATGTAATCTTTCCACTTTCGTACAGGCCTTGGGCAATACGCATGGTCTGCGCAACAGTCATTCCTAATTTGTATGCTGCTTCCTGCTGCAGTGTACTTGTCGTGAACGGAGCAGCAGGTACTCGTTTTGTGCTTTTCTTTTCAATATCAGTAATTTGGAATGTGGCATTCTTGCATTGCTCAATGAATTGTTTTGCTTCTGTTGCATCCAATCGTCTGTTTGCCTCTGCCTTTATTTCTGCCCCATCAATGGTGAATATTGCGGTAAGACGGAAATATGATTCTGATTTGAAATTCATTATTTCACGTTCTCTTTCAACGAGCAAACGGACAGCAACACTTTGCACACGTCCAGCAGACAATGATGGTTTAATCTTTCGCCAAAGAACAGGTGATATCTTGAAACCAACAAGGCGGTCAAGGATACGCCTTGTCTGCTGTGCATTGACTAGATTTATATCGATATGACGTGGTTCTTCAATAGCTTTCAGGATTGCATCTTGAGTTATCTCGTGAAAGACGATACGACTGGTTTTTTCATTATCTAATCCTAATACTTCACACAAATGCCATGCAATAGCCTCACCTTCGCGGTCCTCATCGGATGCCAGCCATACCTTTTTTGCTTTTGCTGCTGCAGCCTGAAGTGTTTTTACGTGTTCTTCCTTTTCTTTAGGTATTACATATTTAGGAATCATAGTGCTCTCATCTATACTAAGACCAGTCTTCTTAAGGTCTCGTATATGTCCATAACTGGATAACACTTTATAATCTTTTCCTAAAAATTTCTCTATCGTTTTTGCTTTCGCTGGACTTTCAACAATAACTAAATTATTTTGCATGATATAGCGTAAATATTATTTTCAGCCCGCAAAATTAGAATAAAAAAATATACTACACCTTATTTAATATGCTCTTTTTACATTTCTTAACACTTGAAATAAGGCGAAAATATTAAAAAAATGAATATAAAATCTATAAAGATTTTTAATAGAAAGAATCAGCTTTTTTGAAAGAAAGAAAAATTAACAGAACCATAAACACGATGCTCAACGAAATTCGGGTGTTCATGGAATTGGTGGTCTTTCCCATGCTCTAAAACAAACAATCCGTCATCCTTAACAAGTGGCAAAATCAAATCTGGCAAAGATACCAATTCTTTTAATTGGTATGGTGGATCTGCAAATATGAAGTCGAATTGTTGGCGACATGTCTTAACGAACTTAAATACATCAGTACGAATGGGCATGCAATTGGATTCATTCAGTTTCTGCAAGCATGTTGTAATGAACTTATGATGATCTTTGTCCATTTCAACACTAATCACTTTAGAGCATCCACGTGACAATAGTTCCAAAGAGATACTTCCTGTACCAGAAAACAAATCTAAGGCGACAGAGTCATCAAAATCGATGTATTGTCGCAAAACATTAAATAAGTTTTCTTTTGCAAAATCAGTTGTCGGGCGAGCCTTGAAATTGTGAGGTATTTCAAAAGAACGTCCCTTATATTTACCGGTAATAACTCTCATGATACAGAAAGAATACTTTTTGCAATCAATAAAACAAGTACAACGATGATAACAAGTAATAATATATTAATGTATTTCTTCATTGTTTATTCTTTGGTTGGTTATACTGTTTCGGCAGATGTGATTTCTTGCGAAGCCATTTCTGTTTTTTTATTTCGTATTCCTCCCGTGCTTTTTCGAGATAATTATCTGCCATCGTCTTCTGTGTAATGTAATGCGGCAAGACCACCTAATGCCGTCTCTTTATAAAGGCTTGGTATGTCCTTACCTGTTCTTTTCATTGTTTCAATAACTTTATCAAAGGATATGATATGTCTCCCGTCACTAAGTAAAGCATAGAAACTAACATCAAGTGCACGCAATGCGGCAATAGGATTACGTTCAATACATGGAATTTGTACAAGTCCACAAACAGGGTCGCAAGTTAAACCTAGATTATGTTCCATTGCCATTTCACCAGCACATTCTATCTGCTGAGGAGAACCTCCAAACAATTGGTTTACGGCAACTGCAGCCATGACACAAGCACTACCTACTTCTCCTTGACATCCCACCTCTGCTCCCGATATTGAAGCATTTGTCTTGATGATATTTCCAAAGAGTCCTGCCGTTGCGAGTGCTTTCAAGATGTCATTATCTGTAAAATTGTGGTTTTTCTTCATGTGATATAACACACCAGGCAAGACCCCACATGATCCACAAGTAGGTGCAGTGACAACGAGTCCTCCTCTAGCATTCTGTTCGGATACAGCCAATGCATACGATGTCACTAATGCACGACTCTGTAATGATGGTTTATAACTAGATGCCCGAATGTAATATTGTCTTGCTTTACTGCGTAGATGCAATCCACCAGGGAGAATGCTGTCATTATTAAGCCCTTCTTCAACACTTTTTTCCATGTGTTCCCAGACGGTTTCCAAATAATCCCAAATATCTTTCCCTTCATGATACTCAACATATTCCCAAAATGACAATCCTTGTTCTTCAATGAATTTCTGGATTTCATCCATTGATGTGCGCCTATAGACACTTACCTCTCCCTGTTGGGCATTTTGTAATCTGTTGAACCCTTCCTTTGGATTTTCTGCCAAAGAACCGCCCCCAACACTATAGATAGACCATGTGTCAACAACACATCCCTGTTCATCCAGAGCTTCAAACAACATTCTATTTGTGTGAAATTCTGGAGTAATCTCAGGATGCCATACAATCTCAGTCTTATCTGCAGATAACTGTCTTAATATGGCCTCGTCAGTGAAATGACCTTTGCCAGTTGCTGCCAGGCTTCCATATAATGAAACTCTAAAACGGTTAGCTTCTGGATTGTGTTTCTTAAAAATCTTCGCTGCAAGATGTGGTCCCATCGTATGACTGCTTGATGGACCATAACCTATCTTATAAATTTGTTTAATACTATCCATTATTCTATTTCTTTTACTACATACCTCTTATAATAAGATATGCATATCGTAGTCAATGGTAATGCTATGATAAGTCCAATAAATCCCATTATCATACCGCAAACAGATAAGGATAACAAAATTATTGCTGGTTTCAAATTCATAGCCTTACTCATAATGCGAGGAGTGACAATAAGGTCAATGATGATTTGAACTATTATAAACACTGCTAAAGCAGATAAAAATATAACCCAAAAATTCTTTCCTGTTTCTGCAGCATTAAGTAATGAAAGAAATACTGTTGGTATCAATGCTAAGGAATGAAGATATGGCACGAGGTTCATAATTCCTATCAACACGGCCAAACCGATTGCCATAGGGAAGCCGATAATGGAAAATCCTATCGCAAACAAGATGCCCATTATAAGTGACACAAGACATTGTCCTCGGAAATAATTGCTCATCGCATTTTTGACGTCAGAAGCAAGCTCTGTTGCAAATTTACGTTTAGAATGAGGAATAAGTTTTACCCATTTCTCCGACAATTCTTCATAGTCTGATAAGATAAAAAATAGATAAAGAATTGCAATGCACGACGCAATGATGCTGAACAATACAGAGAATGTTTCACTTATAAAAGAAAAAAGAGACGGTGCAACCTTTTCAATTACCTGCGTTATCTCTCCATTGGCAAGGTAACGATACAGATTATCTTCAGTCAGATTTTCAACAAACCATTCGTGAATAATGGCACTAATACTTCCTACTTCTTGGTTGTAAGAGAAGATATAATTCAACATGATATCCTTTAATCGTGTCATTTCTTCTATCATCGAAGGTATTATAAGGTACAGTATCCCTGTGATGATAGCGAGAACAAATGCCAATGTCAATAAAATTGACAAGAAACGGAATCGCACATGTAGTTTGTGTTGTATAAATGTTACAATAGGATATAATAGATAAGCTATCAACCACGCAATAAAAAAAGGCAGTAGCACACTACTGAGATAATTGATAAGTGCAATTGCGGCTATGGCAGATGATACAATTATTATCAATCTTGCAAAACTGTCAAAAGTTATTGGTGTATGCACTGTTTTCATTTTTCTTCCAACGATTTGCGATAGCACTCTCTGCACAATGGCTCATATTCCTGTGTTTCTCCCAATAAGACACGCTTGTCATTCTCCACCAGACGATGAGAGATGTAAGCTAGATTACCACATTTTACACATATAGCATGAACTTTCGTCACTTCATCAGCAATGGCACATAAGCCAGGGATAGGACCGAAAGGTACTCCGCGGAAATCCATGTCCAATCCTGCAACGATGACACGAATCCCCCTGTTGGCAAGCTCGTTACATACTTCTACAAGTCCTTCATCTAAGAACTGACCTTCATCAACGCCTATAACATCAACGTCATTAGCAAGCAACAATATTGCAGACGAAGAATCAACAGGCGTAGATGTGATGCTGTTCCTATCATGACTCACCACATCTTCCTCAGAATACCTGACATCAAGAGCTGGCTTGAAAATTTCAACTCTCTGTTTTGCAAATTTTGCTCTTTTTAACCTACGAATAAGTTCTTCTGTTTTGCCAGAAAACATTGAACCACAGATAACTTCAACTCTGCCGGCTCTTTGCGATTCTCCATGTGTGTTTGTTTCCATATGTGCAAAGGTAAATAAAAAATTTGTTCACAGCAAAATTTTGATTATCTTTGCAGAGAATATGGCAATGCTTTATATAGTCCCGACACCAGTCGGAAATATGGAGGACACCACACTACGTGCTATCAGAATATTGAAAGAAGTAGATGTGATTCTCGCAGAGGATACTCGTACATCAAGCAAGTTCCTCAAGCATTTTGATATTCAAAACAAACTCCTGTCACATCATAAGTTTAACGAACATCAAACTTCAAAAGGTATCATTGAGAAACTGAAAAGTGGAATGACGATGGCTTTGATAAGTGATGCTGGTACTCCTGGTATAAGTGATCCGGGATTCTTTCTTGTAAGAGAGGCTGTTGCGGCTGGGATAGATGTACAATGCCTTCCAGGTGCTACAGCATTTGTACCTGCTATTGTTTGTTCTGGTTTACCTGACGATCGCTTCTGCTTTGAAGGCTTTCTGCCACAAAAGAAAGGAAGGAAGACAAGGATAGATAGTCTTAAAGATGAAGAACGCACAATGATATTCTACGAATCACCATACAGAGTGGTAAAGACACTCGAGCAGTTTCGTGAAGCATTCGGTGCAGAACGAAAAGTATGTGTTGTAAGGGAAATATCTAAGATTCACGAAGAAAGTGTGCGTGGAACAATAGACGAAGTTTTAAACCATTTTAATGAAATACCTCCCAAAGGAGAATTTGTAATAATAATTGAAGGAAAATGAAAAAGTTTTTAGTATTTGTATCAACTGCCATACTATTGTTTGGTTGTGGCAATGGGAAATCTGACAAAATGATGTCTTCAGATATGAAGATGGATTCTTTGCAATCAATCATTGATAACAGAGATAACGAGATCAATGAAATGATTGCAACCTTGAATGAAATACAAGAAGGTTTTAAGGTTATCAATGAAGCTGAGGACCGTCTGACATTAGCAAAGAATGGAGAGGGTGTGGATAAGATGGTACTTATCCGTGAGAACATAAGTTACATTCAAGATAGGATGCAACAAAACAGACAGCTCATCAACAAGTTGCAACAGCAAGTAAAAGAAAGCTCTTACAAAAGTGAACAACTGCGAAAGACTGTTGCTGATTACCTGCAACAGTTGACGGAAAAAGACAAAGAACTGAGTTTGTTGCGAGCACAATTGTCTGCCAAAGATGTTGAAATACGTGAACTTGACGACAAGTTAGACCGTGTAAGCGGAGACTTGACTGCAGTTACAAAAGATAATACCGAAAAGACTAAAACTTTGGCTTCAAATAAAGCAACGATTGCTCAACAAGACATGAAGTTAAATGAGGGTTTCTATGTATTCGGCACAAAGAAAGAACTCAAGGACCAACAGATTATTGATGGTGGTAAACTGCTGTTTTCAGATTTCAATAAAGATTATTTCACTAAAGTTGACATTCGTGTAGATACAGAAATAAAGCTTTACAGTAAATCTGCCAAGGTATTAACTCATCATCCAGCAAAATCCTACATATTGATACCAGATGCTAAAGGATTATACACGCTGAAGATTGTTGATACTTCAGCATTCTGGAGTACAAGCAAATACCTTGTTATCCTAGTTAAATAACATCATTCCATTATCCATGACAAATCCTTCCCGAATACATTTTCAGGAGTGATTGTCATGGCTTCTTTCTTAGAAAGTTGCTTTGACCAAGCTGCTCTCTTGTTGGTATCTACTTTCTTGCCAGAAGCATCCGTATTATTATATTCATAATAACGTGCCGTCTGCTCATTGGTTTCCTTGCCCCAATTGTGCCATCCTACAGGAAGGATATGTGCACCTAACTCACAATTCATAAACAGAGTGTATCCATACGGACGCCATGGCCGACCAAGGAAACATTTTGTTATGTTATCATCAGCAATGACCTTACAATGGTTAAAGATGTAGCCGTACTTCACATTCTTAGGTGTGGAAGCAGCAGTAATATAACTATTGTGTCTGTTGCGGATAGTACAGTTTTCGAACCATGCTGTAGAAGGACCGAAGATAAAGTCGGTGGTCCCTTCTATATAACAGTCCTTAAAAAATAGATTTGTTTCTATTCCACCAGTATATATCGTGTCCTGATGACCGAGAAAACGGCAGTTGATAAAACATAGTCTTGTCCCTTGAGTATGCAACGCTACTGCCTGTCCGAGACGTTTCGCATTATTCTCCACCGTTAAATTCTTTAATGTTATATTATTGCCCTCTATCTTAAGTGTATATGTGCGGAATGTTGTCAGTTTCTTGCCAGCAGTGTTCTGCAAACTGTTTATTGGAGACATTACTATATTGGCATGATCATCATATGTGATGATGGTATTGTCCCTATCTTCCCCGCATATTTCAATATTTGTCAGCCATGCAGGGACAATGAGTTTTTCTTTGTAAGTTCCTTTCTTGACGAAGATGACCTTATGGTAATCAGTAAATGCACGGCACACTTCTATTGCATCATCTATGTTGCGGAACTGGCATGTTCCGTCGCGTGAAACGAATAAGGTGTCGGGATTGTCGTAAGGATTTGACATCATTGTCAACGACACAAAACAAAAGATAACGATTGAAACGGCTTTTTTCATAGTTGGTTTATTTCTTTTATAGCGGTTATTTCGCGCAAATGGGTGATGATGTTATCAACATCCTTGCGATTATGTACACGTATATTTATTGTTCCTTCTATAATATCATTTTCAGATATGAACACCACTTTTGTCATATTTACATTCATATCACCTGACAATACTTCCGTAATCTTATTAAGAAGTCCAAATTCATCAATACCCTTCAGCACTATTTGTGCTTCAAAGAGATGTTCCTGTGTGTCCCATTTTGCATCAAGGATGCGATTACCCCAACTACTTTTCAGTTTGTTTGCAACAGGGCAGTTTCGTGCATGTATTGCAATGTGTCGTCTATTGTCAATAAATCCTAATATATCATCGCCCGATATAGGATGGCAACAGTCGGGGAAGATATATGTATTTATGTTTTCATCTGTGATAAAGATAGGTATCTTTTTATTAAAGTCCTTCTGTACCACCACCAGTCCTTGCTGCGAACGTTTAATATCTGTACGTAGTGGAGTCCCGTCATCAGCATCTTTCTGACTCTTTACAAACGGTACATACTTACGCCACCCACCGTATCCATTATTTCCATTATGTTCCCTCTTTCCTATTGCAACATCCACATCTACTTCTTCAAGAACTATGGTCTTGTCGCCTATCTGTTGAAAGAAGTCTTCTCTCTTTTGTATCTCGTGGAATTTTAGCAGACGATTCACTACTGCAGTTGTAAATCCTATTTCATTTCTTTCTAGAAATTCCTTTAAAATATCTTCGCCTTGTTTCTGTATATACCTTGCATCCTTACGCAGAGCTGCTAAAATCTTATTGCGAGCCTTTGCTGTTGATACAAAGTCCACCCATTCAAGTTTTATATGCTGAGCCTGTGAAGTAAGGATTTCTACCTGGTCACCACTTTGTAGTTTGTGTGACACGGGCACAAGTTTGTGGTTTACCTTTGCTCCGATACAATGACTTCCAAGGAAGGAATGTATAGAGAAGGCAAAGTCGAGAGCCGTTGAGCCAGCAGGCATTGTCTTTATATCTCCCTTTGGAGTGAACACGAATATTTCTGATGCAAAAAGGTTAAGTTTTATTGAATCAAGAAAATCCATTGCATCAGGTTGTGGGTCATCGAGTATTTCCTTTATCGTCCCCAGCCAGTTCTCCAGTTCCTTGTCTTCCTCGTGTTCATCTGCCGTATTGATGAGCTCTCCATCCTTATATTTCCAATGTGCTGCAAAACCATGTTCTGCGATATTGTTCATACGGTCACTCCTGATCTGCACTTCTATCCATTGCCCCGCATTACTCATCAATGTGACGTGCAGAGCCTGATAGCCATTAGCCTTCGGGTGCGACAGCCAATCGCGCATACGATTAGGATGGCTTTTATATATTTGTGTTATTGCAACATAAATATTGAAGCACTCGTTTATCTCCTCCTTACGGTTCTTCGGTTTGAAGATGATGCGTACTGCCAAGATATCATAAATCTCATCAAAAGAGACATGCTTATTCTGCATCTTATTCCATATAGAATAAGGAGTCTTGATGCGTGCTTTCAGTTCATAATCAAGCCCCATCTTGTCGAGAGCTTCTTTTATAGGTATTGTAAACTCCTCGAATAATGTGTCACGTTTCCCCTGAGTTATTTCCAGTCGTTGCACGATAGCCTTGTATTCCTCAGGATGTTCATAGCGGAAGCATAAGTCTTCCAGTTCGTTCTTTACCTTGTTGAGTCCAAGACGATTTGCAAGTGGTGCATATATATATAAGGTCTCACCTGCTATCTTGTATTGTTTGTTGGCTGGTTGCGAAGCCAAAGTACGCATATTATGCAGACGGTCACAGATTTTTATGAGGATGACGCGTATGTCATCGCTCATTGTTAGCAGCAGTTTGCGGAAGTTTTCTGCCTGTGCCGATGCCTTGTCACCAAAGATTCCGCCAGAAATCTTTGTCAGTCCATCTACAATCTGTGCAATCTTCTTCCCGAAGATATTTTCAATGTCTTCCACCGTATAGTCCGTATCCTCCACCACGTCATGTAGAAGGGCAGAACAGATACTCGTAGAGCCTAAACCAATCTCCGAAGAGGCAATAAGTGCCACAGCTAGCGGATGCATTATGTATGGTTCTCCCGACAGACGTCGCACACCCTTATGGGCATTACGGGCAAAGACAAATGCCTTCGTTATTATGTCCACCTTCTTGCGATGGTTGGAAGCTAGATATGAATCCAGTAGTTTTTGGAAAGCAGCATCAACCATTTTCTCCTCTGCCTCCTGCTGAGCATTCATCTCTTCATTCGATGGTAATGTATTCTCGTTCAAAGTTTCCAAGTTTTATATTTTAAGATTCAGGTCTCTCAAAAATTAAGGCTACAGGCAACACCTACCGACGATGATGTCAGAGGATTCTGAGACAAGTTGTTGTTATTGTTCATGACCTTCGGGCGAATCTTCATGCTCAGGTCACGACTAATATCAAAGTCGGACATCTCCGCATCTATATATGCATCAATGACCGAGATAGCATAGACACCAATCATACAGAAAAACGACAAGTCCCTCCAACGACGATACTTATCTTTGCGATTCTTGAAGATTTCCGTATATTTTGCTTTGTTTGAATCGTCAATTTTTACACCCAAATGCAAAAACTGATTATAACTCATCGTGTTAGGATCATCATCAATGATGTCTGAATAAGCCTGTGCATAGTCTTTATACATCTGTCCATTCCATGATAGTGCATAGATACACCCGACAAGACCTCCGTAGAAAATAGGTAGTTTCCAGTATTTATGATTGTATATCTGTCCACCACCTGGGATGACGAGAGCCAGCCACAGAGCCTTCTTGGAGTTGGGTTTCCATGTAGCCCAGTCACGTTTCTGTTTAGTAGTGAACAGCGAATCTGCCTTTATCACGGAGTCTTCTGTCATCACTGCTATGCTGTCAGCATCCTGTGCATGACATTCACAAACCGAACCAGCACACGCAATGACAACTGTCATCAATAATCTTATTATATTTCGTTTTCCAAAGGACATATTCGCTACAAAATTAGTGCAAATCGAAAACAGAAACAAAAAATAATTCAATTATTTTTAGAGTTGGAATTTTGAAATCATAGAACTCGTTCTCATAATTTCAAAGATTGGGACTCGTCAAAACACATAGTTTAGAAGAAAGATGGCGAGATTTATTTTCATTAAAGCGGATCCACATCACAGTAGATATTGATAGAGTTGTACCTACTGTCAGTAAGAAGTTCTTGTTGCGTACTGAGTAGATGTTTACGGATTTTAGAAACAGATAGCGTGTTCTCTAATTTTAAAACAATCTTTCGGATATAATAGTTCTTGGTTCGCGAAATATACGGCTTGTCTGGACCAAGCATACGTTCACCAAAAATGTTTTTTAGTCTTCCAGAAAGTTCTATGGCAGCAGTATCGGCAGTAATCTCTTTCTTGTGTTTGATGAAAATATATATCAAGTGGGTAAATGGAGGATAATGAAACATTTTACGTTCTGCTAACATAGCCTTAAAATACGAGTCATAGTCGTTGTTTACCACTTGAGTTATAAGTGGCATGTCTGGTGACATAGTCTGCAGTATCACCTCTCCTCGCTGCCCTTTCCTACCAGCTCGTCCACTGACTTGGCACATCATCATAAAGGCATATTCGTAAGCACGAAAATCAGGATAATTCAGCATGGCATCTGCATTGAGAATTCCTACTACCCCGACTTTGTCAAAATCAAGTCCTTTACTTACCATTTGTGTTCCGATAAGTAAATTTGTGTTTCCTTCAGAAAAGTCGGAGATGATATTTTCGTACGCAGAGCGTGTTCTGGTAGTGTCCATGTCCATGCGTACAACTTTTGCTTTTGGGAATAGTTTAATTACATAGTCTTCAATCTTTTCCGTACCGAATCCCTTGTCTATAAACTTAGTACTTCCACATTCTGGACATATCTCAGGAATTTTGTATGTGTGACCACAATAATGGCAAGCAAGTGTTGCGTTTTTTTTGTGATACGTCAAAGGCACGTCACACCCAGAACATTTCGGCTTCCATCCGCATTCTTTGCATATAAGGGTTGGGGCAAAACCGCGTCTGTTTTGAAACAATATCACTTGTTTTTCTTCAGCGAGAGCCTTATTTATGCTTTCAATAAGTTGTGGCGAAAAAGGACCATTCATCATCTTTCGATGCTTCAAATCCTTTATATCAACAACTCTTATCTCTGGCATCTGTATGTCTTCATGACGATGTGAAAGCACAACCAAACCATATTTTCCAGAAATAGCATTATGGTACGATTCCATCGAAGGTGTTGCTGTCCCTAACAATGTTTTTGCCTTGTACATATCAGCTAAGACAACAGCGACGCTGCGAGCATGATAACGAGGGGCAGGGTCTTGTTGCTTGAACGATGTTTCATGTTCCTCGTCAACGATTACCAATCCCAAATTTGAGAATGGTAGAAACACAGAACTACGGACTCCGAGGATGATGTCGTATGGTTGGTCAGATAGTTGCTTGTACCATACGGCTGTACGTTCAGAATCAGAATATTTAGAATGATAGATTCCCAACCTTTCTCCGAACACCTTCTGTAGTCGTTGCATTATCTGTACGGTCAAGGCAATCTCGGGAAGAATATACAAGACTTGTTTCCCTTTTTTTAGTTCTTCTTTAATGAGATGTATGTATATTTCCGTTTTGCCACTTGACGTTACTCCATGAAGAAGTGTTACATTGTGTTTGTCGAAGCTATCCTTTATTTCGGTGTATGCTTTTTCTTGAAACTTGTTAAGGGGGTGTATATCATCGGTTTCCGATTTGCAGAATATATTTTCTTGATTATCTTGCTTTGCCAACCGACGCAAATGTCGTTTGTGCCCCTCAACAGTTTTTATCTCAGAAGGAACAGCTGCTGTATATATGTCTCCTAACGAAGAAATGTAATAATCTGAAATCCATTGCCATAACTGAAATTGCTGTGATGTCAGTATCGGTTTCTCATCCAGAACCTCTATGATATCTTTAATGGCATATCGTCCATTATGCTTTTCGTGGATATTAACAACAATGGCAATGTATGTTTTGTTTGTTCCGAATGGTACAAGAACACGCATGCCTCGCTGTATGCGGGGCATGCTCTTGTTGTTGTCTGCACTCGATTTTACACGATATGTAAACAGACTGTCAAGATGCAGAGGCAGTATGACGTCTATATACATTAAAAGTAATATGCCAAACCTATCTGCCAGGTGTTCGGCTTGCCTTCAATAAAGGCTTGTTTTGTGTTTTTCCATACACCTTCACCAGTCTTTCCACATGCAATGTTGTAGTTTGCCGATACTTCCAAGTGTTTTAGAAGTGTTGCACCAGCACCAACATTGACACTGAAATTGGATGACCTCAGGCTATACTCGGCCATATCACCAAGGTCAATATTCTTTGACCCTACTGGGAATGCAAATTGAGGACCTGCTTTGAAGAAGATGTTTGCTAATTGTCCTAATCCAATTTCAAAACGCAGATTGATAGGAATTGCAATCTCGCTCTCCTTGATTGTTTCGTCTCCAATCTTGGAGTTCTTTTGATTATAGAGTGCAGAAGCATCAACACCAAAACCACCGAGCGGAAGAGAGAACTTGACAGTAGGACCGATGTAGAAACCTGCCTGATTTTCTTTCTCCACATTGTCTGATAAGTCGCCACTAAGCGAGAGGTTGGTTAAGTTAAGACCACCTCGCAAACCGAAACTAACTTGTGCATTGGCAGAAATAGCCATTGTTGCCACGAGGGTAATCATAATAATCTTTTTCATAATTTAATCTGGGTATTTAATTCTTGTATGGTAGATAGTCATCAATTTTTCTGTAAGAACAGTTTTTGTTATCTGTATGTCACGGTATGTAATAGGACAGTCTTTGAAATATCCGTTATCCATCTGTGAGTTTATAATCTTTTCGATGAGTTCAGCGATATTCTTTTCGGAATATTCTGTAAGCGAACGTGAAGCTGCCTCGCATGCGTCACTCATCATGACAATGGCTTGTTCTCGCGTAAATGGATTAGGTCCAGGATAAATAAACGCTAAAGTGTCGAAATCATCGCCATATTTCTTTTTAGCTTCCGCAAAGAAATAACTGCACTTTCCTTGCCCGTGATGTGTTGAAATAAATTCCTTTATCACATTTGGCAGTTTGTATTTATCAGCAATTTTAAGACCCTCCGTAACATGACTGATCACAATGTTTGCACTTTCTATAGGTGACAATTGTTCATGAGGATTAGGTCCTGACTGATTTTCTACAAAAAATGCAGGGTTGACAAGTTTTCCTATGTCATGATACAAAGCACCAGTACGACAGAGCTGGGCTTTTAATTGAAGCCTGTTAGCCACCTCAGCAGCAAGATTGCTTACCTGTATTGCATGCTGGAATGTTCCAGGGGCAGTCTCTGACAGAAGTCGTAATGGCTCATTATTGGTGTTTGAAAGTTCAACCAATGTGACATCAGAAATGAAGTTGAACAATTTTTCTATACCCCACATAAGTGGATATGCAAACAACAACAATATGCTGTTTAAGAGAAAACAGATGTAAGTATTTATTTCCAAATGATAAATATCTCCGCTTTGCATGGTTTCCAAAGCAAAGTAAATTACACAACTGATGATAAAGATATAAATAGCACTTCTGATTAGTTGCCATCGTGATGAAAGGTCGCGTAGTGAAACTATTGCGACAAAACCTGCAACACTCTGCACCACGATGAATTCAAACGGGTAGCGAATGGAACATGCACATAGTATCACAATTAATATGTGAGTAATGAATGCCGTACGTGAATCCATGAACAATCTCACGAAGATAGGTGCCATGGCAAACGGTATGACATAGATGTTTGTCATATGGTATCGCACGTTCAAATAAGATATTACAGGGAATACAACCAACAATACAAAGAGCATCATCGCATTGCTGATTTTATCTATATAATCTTTCCTGAAATAGTACAAATATGCAAAGAATATATTAACAATGATTAACAGAAATAGTATTTGTCCTAATAGCACGTAAATATTTTTTGCAGTTCCTTCTTTTGCGTTAAGTTCCTTTTCATACGAAATCAGTGCATTGTAAATTTCTTTGGTAACCAATTCTCCTTTTTCAACAATCTTTTGACCGTTTTGAACGATACCTGTTGCCAAAGGTATGGACGCAATAAGTTCCTGTTTTGTTTCCTCATTGCGTTTTTTGTCATATGATATGTTCGGAACAATATAATCATTTATGTTATATTGATGCAGAAATATACCATATTCCGGATTGTCTGAAAGTATCTTTTCGTATGCCATTACAGTAGAATACAACGTATTTAATTTTACTGTAATTGCATGGTTGGCTTCAACGATACGGAGATGACTAGCAGTATCTTCTGCCATCATATTATATTCTGAAGCATCTATAATACCAATGCTGTATAATTCTGCGAGTTGTTGTGTGAGATGTTCAACAATCTTGTCCTGACCTTTCGACAGACTGTCTTTTAAGTCTTCTTTCAGACACGTGAGCATTCGTTCCGAAACCTGTTTGTCCAAATTAAAATAAGGAACAAAATTTCTCAATAGACTATCCTTTTCTCTGTCTATGTCTTCCGTAGATTTGAGTATAGGGAAATCAAAATCTGCAATCAATGAAGAGTTATTCCATGGCTTGTCCACGTCAAACTGAAAACTATACGTGTTTCCTCTCGGCAGAAAGAAGGTCAGTATAGCCACAGTGATGACTATGAGGCCAAAATACATTATTGTATTCTTTTGGTGAGAACGTTTCAGTGTCTTAAAATCATTCATACGACTTAAAAAAATCTACAACCGTGACAAAGGTACGAAAAAAAGTTGTAAATTTGCAAAAATTTTTAAAAGGCATATTTTGCATTATGGACAATGTCAATGATAAGAAAGTGAGAGTGCGTTTTGCTCCGAGTCCAACAGGACCGCTACATATAGGTGGTGTAAGGACAGCATTGTATAATTATCTTTTCGCCCGTCAGCACGGAGGTGATTTTGTATTCAGAATAGAAGATACGGATACAAATAGGTTTGTTCCAGGTGCCGAAGAATATATCATTGAGAGTTTTAAGTGGTTAGGTTTGACCTTCGACGAAGGTGTCGGCATAGGTGGCAAATATGGTCCTTACCGCCAGAGCGAAAGACGCGATATTTATAAAAAGTATGTGCAACAGTTGTTGGATAGTGACAAAGCATATATTGCCTTTGACACACCAGAGGAGTTGGAAAAGAAACGCAGTGAGGTGGAGAACTTTCAATATGATGCACACACTCGTGGTATGATGCGCAACTCACTGACTCTAACAAAAGAAGAAACAGAAAGACTTATTGCTGAAGGTGCACAGTATGTAGTGCGTTTCAAAGTAAAACCGGGCATCTCTGTGATGGTTGATGACATCATCCGTGGTGAGGTCGTAATCCAGAGCGACATCCTCGATGACAAGGTGTTGTTCAAGAGTGCAGACCAACTGCCTACATATCATCTGGCAAATATCGTAGATGATCACCTCATGGAGATAACACACGTTATCCGTGGTGAAGAATGGTTGCCAAGTGCTCCGTTGCACGTATTGTTATATGAGGCTTTCGGATGGAGTGACACGATGCCTCGTTTTGCCCATCTGCCTTTATTGCTGAAACCAGTAGGAAATGGCAAACTGTCAAAACGTGACGGTGACAAACTTGGTTTCCCTGTATTTCCTTTGGAATGGCATGATCCACAATCTGGACAAGTGTCCTCTGGATATAGAGAAAAAGGCTATCTGCCTGAAGCAGTTATCAACTTCCTTGCACTCCTTGGTTGGAATCCAGGAACAGAACAAGAGATTTTTAGTCTTGAAGAACTGGTGAAGACTTTCGACCTCGCGAAATGTAGTAAGGCTGGTGCTAGATTTGACTATATCAAAGGTATGTGGTTCAACCAACAGTACTTGTTGAATAAATCAGCGATAGAGTGGACAGATGAATTTGATTCTATCTTGAAAGCTAACAACATACAAAGTACACCAGAAAGGGAAGCTATGGTGGTAGAGATGATGAAACAGAAGGTTGTGGAATATACTGACAGTAATAATGTGGTTCATAAACGCAACATCAGTTTTGTCAGCGACCTATGGCCTCTGTGCAAATTCTTCTTCATTGCTCCTGAGGGATATGATAAGGAGGACAAGTTTGTGCGCAAGAACTGGAAAGAAGATACTGCAGACATGATGAAACTCCTTGTTGAGAAACTGCAAGCAGTATCTGACTTCACGATAGAAAATATCAAACAGGTTGTTGACCCGTGGGCTGAGGAGTCTGGTTCCCGTCCATGGAATGCGTGGCGTGTGGCCCTTGTTGGAACTGGTCAGGGACCGGATATGTATGAATTGTCGGCTTTCTTGGGGAAAGATGAAACTGTCAGACGCATCAACTTCGCCATTTTACAGTTATCATAGAACATATCGATAATACTGAACGACAATGTCTTATTTCATGTACAACATAATCATCTTCCTATACAATCTTGGAGTTATTGTTGCCTCTTGTTTTAGCGAGAAGGTGAGGAAGATGAGAAAAGGAGAACTGGCTGCTTTTGGATACCTCAAAGCAAATGTTGACCCCAATGCGAAATATATATGGTTTCATGCTGCTTCATTAGGCGAGTTTGAACAAGGACGCCCTATGATGGAGTATATCCGTAAGCAACATCCAGAATATAAGATTCTGCTTACATTCTTTTCTCCATCTGGTTATGAGGTGAGAAAAGACTATGCTGGTGCCGACCTAATATGCTATCTTCCTATTGACACCTCACATGGCGCATTGATGTTTTTACACTTCATCCGCCCTGTGATGGCTTTCTTTATAAAATATGAGTTCTGGTGGAACTATCTGCACATTCTCAAATATCTGAAGATTCCTGTTTACAGTATGAGTAGCATCTTCCGTGATGGGCAGATATTTTTCCGTTGGTATGGCAAGGAATACTCTAAAGTTTTGAAATGTTTTACACATCTTTATGTGCAGAACGAAAAGAGCAAGGAACTCCTTGAGAAGATAGGTGTCAAAAATGTAACCATCGTGGGCGACACACGATTTGACCGTGTTTTGGACATCACGAAGAATGCAAAGAAACTACCATTGATAGAAACATTTATCAACAATTCCCCTGTCTTGGTCGTTGGAAGCAGTTGGCCGGGCGATGAAGATGTGATATTCCCTTGTCCATGCAAACTCATTGTTGCTCCTCATAATGTGAGTGATGATAGGATAAACAATATCATCTCCAAATGTCATGATAAGAAGGTGGTGTGCTATTCGCAGGTAGAACAGAGTGGCGACATGTCGGCATTGGCTGAAGCGGATGTGCTCATCATCGACTGTTACGGTATCTTGTCTTCCGTATATGGTTATGGTACTGTGACATTTGTAGGTGGTGGATTTGACCATACTGGCATTCATAATGTATTGGAGGCTGCCGTATGGGAGAAACCAGTTCTGTACGGACCTAACTACCATGAATATCAGGAGGGAGAAGAACTCATTGCTTCTGGTGGTGGCATTGAATTGCATAATGCTGAGGAGTTCAGAAATGTGATGAATGAATTGCTTTCTGACAAGAAATATCTCAACTCCGTTTCGGTGAAATCGGCAAATTATGTAAAAAGCAAAACTGGTGCAACAAGAAGGATTATAGAACATCTAGGTTTATAGACGACAGATTATAAATTTTAACAACTAAAAAATACAACGAAATGAAATTCTTGACAAATGACAAATTGGTGATTGTCGGAGCAGCCGGCATGATTGGTTCAAACATGGTTCAGACAGCCCTTATGATGGGACTTACAAACAACATTTGCCTTTATGATGTATTCTCACCAGAAGGCGTTGCAGAAGAAATGCGTCAGAGTGGTTTTGGTGATGTTGTCATCACTGCAACTACAGACGTAAAAGAGGCTTTCACAGATGCTAAGTACATCATCTCATCAGGTGGTGCTCCTCGTAAGGAAGGTATGACCCGTGAAGACCTTCTCGCAGGCAACTGCAAGATAGCAGAAGAACTTGGCAAGAACATAAAGACTTATTGTCCAGACGTTAAGCAGGTTGTTATCATCTTCAACCCTGCCGACCTTACAGGACTTGTTACATTGCTTTATTCTGGTTTGAAACCTGGTCAGGTGACTACTCTTGCTGGTCTTGACACTACTCGTCTGCAGAGTGCTTTGGCAAAGAAGTTCAATGTCATGCAAAGCGAGATTACAGGATGTGCAACTTATGGCGGTCATGGCGAGCAGAAGGCAGTATTTGGCAGCAACGTGAAAGTTGACTGTAAGGCTCTTACAGACCTCATCGGTACATCTGCTTTCCCTACAGAGGAATGGGAACAGATGAAGAAAGATGTAACGCAGGGTGGTGCTGCCATCATCAAGTTGCGTGGCAGAAGTTCATTCCAGAGCCCTTCATATCTTGCTGTAGAGATGATTCGTGCTGCCATGGGTGGTGACGATTTCAAATTCCCTGTAGGAACATACGTTTCCAACGAGAAATACAACCATATCATGATGGCTATGGACACAAAGTACTGCAACGGAGTTTGTACATACAACATGCCAAAGGGAACAGCAGATGAAATCGCAAAACTCGATGCAAGTTATGAACACCTCTGCAAGATGCGCGACGAACTGGTGACTCTGAACATCGTTCCACCAGTATCTGAATGGAATAAGATAAATCCAAATTTGTAAATTCGACTGTTGACCTAAAAAAATGTTATGGCACTGATAAAAGAAGTAAAAGGACTAAAACCAAAGTGGGGGAAAGATTGCTATTTCAGCGAGAATGCCACCATCGTGGGCGATGTTCAGATGGGTGACGAATGTTCTGTATGGTTTAATGCCGTAGTACGTGGTGACGTAAACTGGATAAAGATGGGCAATCGTTGCAACGTGCAGGACGGAGCATGTCTGCATACTACTTACAAGACAGGGCCATTAGAGATAGAAGACGATGTCACAATAGGACATCTGGCAATGGTTCATGCCTGTAAGATACACCGAGGTGCTCTTATAGGCATGAATTCAACGCTTCTTGACCACTGTGAGATTGGCGAGGGAGCAATAGTTGCCGCTGGTGCTCTGGTTCTCGGTGGTACAAAGATTGGCGACCACGAGATTTGGGGTGGCGTACCGGCAAAGTTCATAAAGAAGACAGCCCCAAATCAGGCAGAATCATTTGCAGAACACTATGTGATGTATTCTAAGTGGTTTCTGGATGAAGAATGAAAATCTGAAAATCTTACGGGAAGAGATGAAAAAGGAAGGTCTCAGTGCCTTCATCTTTCCATCTGCAGATGCTCACAATAGTGAATATACACCTGCCCATTGGCATGGACGTGAGTGGATAAGCGGTTTCTCGGGTAGTGCTGGCACCGCTGTTGTCACCATGGACAAGGCTGCTCTATGGACGGATTCAAGGTATTTTATTGCTGCAGCAGAGATGTTGCAGGATACGGAGTTCGAATTGATGAAAGACGGACTCCCATCAACGCCTACCATCAGCAAATGGCTGGGGCATGTCCTGTCTTCTATCGATGGTGCTGAAGTCGGTGTTGATGGTTTCTGCTACACACAGCATGAGGCTCAGGCAATGCGTACTGCCCTTCGTCATGAAGGGGGGATAACATTGCGTACAAATCTCGACATACTCTCGCGGATATGGAAAGACAGACCACAGATACCTCAAAACAAGGTGTTCATGCTTCCAGAGGAATACACGGGGTCGTCT
Organism: Candidatus Equicola stercoris; assembly: GCA_018065415.1. Lineage (GTDB taxonomy): Bacteria > Bacteroidota > Bacteroidia > Bacteroidales > Bacteroidaceae > Prevotella. Next base: position 2,036 of record JAGHTI010000032.1, on the reverse strand, counting down.
GCCAAAGAAAAACTGCATAATCTCAGAAAGGAGTTGAGCAAACAGCATGTTTGTGGCATTCTTGTTTCTGCATTGGATGAGATAGCATGGCTTCTGAATTTACGTGGCAGTGATGCCCATTGCACTCCTGTCTTTGTTGCATATCTCTTACTTGAGCAGGAAAAGACCACACTTTATATTGATTCGCACAAGGTAGATGATGATGTCGCTCGTTACCTCCATGAGCAAGGGGTGGGCATTGACGACTACACACACATTGAAAAGGCACTGCACTCTTACACACAATATAATATATTACTTGACAGTCACAATACTAGTTGTACTCTTTACGAGAAGGTGAAATGTCAGGAGATAATAGACCGCCCTTCTCCTATTGCAAGGATGAAAGCTGTTAAGAATGAAACAGAACTGAAAGGCATCCGCAATGCCATGCTCAAGGATGGTATCGCCCTGACCAAGTTGTGCCGATGGTTGAAGACAACCGTACAAGAAGACAATGCGTCAACAAGCGAGCTGTCCGTTGATGAACAGTTGCTGACTTTCAAGAAAGAACAACCATTGTTTCATGGATTGTCATTTGATACAATAGTTGGATATCAAGAGCATGGTGCAATAGTGCATTATGAGGCTACAGAAAAGACAAACATTCCGATAAAACCGAATGGATTGTTACTTGTTGACTGTGGCAGTCAGTATCTTGATGGCACGACAGACATCACCCGCACTTTCGCCGTAGGTTCTCTCACTAAGGAGGAAAAAGACATCTGTACCACAGTATTGAAAGCACACATACGACTTGCTAAAGCCAGATGGACGGCAGGGACCACAGGAACACAACTTGATATACTTGCACGCGGAGTGGTGTGGGATGCTGGCTATCATTATGGACATGGCACAGGACATGGTGTAGGTTGTTTCCTTTCCTGTCATGAAGGACCGCAGAGGATACGCAACCAGTATTCCGATGAACCACTCGTGCCGGGGATGATAGTATCGAATGAGCCAGGCATCTATGTGGAAGGTAAGTATGGATGTCGTTGGGAAAATCTTTTACTCGTCGTTGCCGATGGTAAGGGAGTACAAGGAGAAGACTTTTATAAGTTTGAATATCTGTCTTTATGTCCTTTTGATAAAGAGACGATAAATGTGGATATGCTCACAGCAGATGAAAAGGATTGGGTTAACACCTATCATCAAAAGGTGTACGAAACACTTTCCCCATATCTTGACTCTCTCCACAGCACATGGCTCAAGACTGCCTGTGCACCTATCAACTGATGTCTTTATAAAAATTCTTTCGTTTCAAGTTTTAGAAAAATCTACCGAAATCGAAAGAATTAGCGATCGCCTTTTGCTTCCATTCGGGCTTCTGTATGTTCTTTTATAAAACAGATTTTTGGAAAATTGGATTTTTGGAAAATCATATATTTTTTGAAAAATGGGACAAAACCTCAACAACTCAACACAAAAATCTTCTTTTTCTTTTGTATATAATATATATTATTATATATTTTCTTTTTCTTCTAATATAAATTAAATGAATAAACGCGTGCGCGCGCGATAAAGTCAGAAAATCCAAAAATCCAAAAATCCAATTTTTCTATTAACATATTTTTGCGTTTGTTAAGCACTTTTTGTTTTTGTTAAGCAATTCTTAACGTAGTAGCATATACAGGACATTTTCTTTGATTGTACTTTTGCATTCAGAAACAGCATAGAAATATCTAGCAAAGCAAAATAAAACAAAAACAGTAAAAACAGCATGAAAGAAAAGATGAAGAGCCTCTCCCCAACCCTCCCCATAAGGGAGGGAGCAAAAAGTCTCCCCTTGTGGGGGGGCGGACATTGAATATGTCTGCTTGCGACAACTTGACATCAGTCAACAAAGGAGTGCCTTTAGGCTTAGAGGTGGCTCCTCTATGTTTTTAGCAAAGAGTTGTTTTTTGCTTGGATTTATTGTTAAGTGGTGGAACACCACAGTGGAATGTTTATGGATGTGCGTGAAAGCTTGCTTGCAGACGAACATACACAAACAT
>JAGHTI010000109.1 GCA_018065415.1 Candidatus Equicola stercoris | reverse complement strand
GACAAGGCATTCAACGGTGTCTTCGACGGACAGGGATATACCATCAACGACCTCTACATTGAGGCAACGAGTGCCAAGACATATTGGGGACTGTTTGGTTTCACAAACACTTCTTCAGGCAATCCTGCTGCAATCATCAAGAACGTAAACATCAATGGTAACATGGACATCAAGTCAGGTTCTACTGGTAACAATGTCGGTACTCTCATTGGTTATTCCAACAATGGTATTCCTGAGTTTACCAACTGTCACAGTTCTGTCAACATCTCCATGAATGTTGCCACAGGTGCGAACTATCTCGGTGGTCTTATTGGTCTGATGAAGGCAGGCCACTTTACTTCTTGCTCATATTCAGGAACGATGACATTCGGTGCAGACGCAACCTTCAACAAGGGTTGGGGTGGTCTTGTAGGTTCTTACAATTCCGGCACGGAAGGTCTGCAAGGTTCGATAACGAACAGCTGGTTTGGTGGTGAGATAAAGAGTGGTGCAACAGCTGCTGCCACTTATGGTGCTTACCTCTGTGGATATCCAAGTCTCAGCAAGGGTACTGTCACACTTACTGGTAACTACATAAATGGTATTATCGACATCACAGGTGCTACTCCTACCAACTTTGGCAATATCTATGGTAAGAATAATACCAAAAACCTTGTTATGAACAATAACTATGGTGTAGGCATCACTGGGGATGATAATGTCATTACTGCTGACGAAACTCAACTGCACAATGGTGAACTCTGCTGGCGTCTTAACGGTGACCAGACAAAGATTGCATTCGGTCAGACGCTGAAAGATGCAGAATCTGTTCCTGTTGTGGCTACTGATGACAACAGGGTGTTCAAGGTGACCTTTGTTGTTGAGGGGGCTGAATACGAGGTGGCTTATACCAATGGGAAGGTGGTGTTGCCGAAGACAGATCCTACAAAGGGCACGGAGACGTTTACAGGATGGTTTGATGCTATAACCGACGGTAACCAATACACTGCTGACAGCACGATAGATAAGGATATCACTCTGTATGCTCATTTCTACAATAAGGAGAGCGACGGAAAGATTCGTATTCTTGCCATAGGTAACAGTTTTACGGTGGATGCTGTGGAGGACTATCTGGCTCCGATAGTGCATAGCACGGGAAAGGATGTGATAATAGGATACCCATATAAGGGTGGTACTACTTTGGAACAACACATGGGGTATATAAATACTAATAATGCTATATATAACTATAGGAAGATTGAGGCAGGGAAGGATACCTATGTGTCGAAGGGCACTACGGTGATGAAGACTGCCATTGTGGATGAACCGTGGGACTATGTCATCATACAGACTGACCATAACTACAGCGGGGTCTATTCGCACTATTTCCCGTATCTTACAGACTTGATGACGTACGTGAAGAGCAATATTTCCAATCCTACTGCGAAGTTCATTCTGTATATGACATGGGCTTACGATGAGGGGTCGTCGTACAATGCGTTCTCTCTCTATAATAACGACCAGATGACAATGTATAATGCCATAGTGGATTGTGCTTACAGGGCTGCGGAGGCGGCTGGCATTGAAACGGTGATACCTACGGGTACTGCCATACAGAACTGCCGCAGTACGTACATAGGACAGAAGATGAACCGTGACGGTTACCATCTTAACTATACATACGGTCGTTACGTGGCGGGGCTTTCTTGGGCTAAGGCAATCATGGGCATTGACCCAGAAACGCTGACGTATCATCCTACTACCATCTCTGACAACATGGCGAAACTCTGTCAGCAGGCTGTGAACATTGCTTTCAAGTCTCCGAAGGCTCCTACCTCTATGGCGGAGGAATGGGGTGTGGACCCTGATATAAAGAATGTGCCTCTGGCAAGACCTATATTCATCAGTTTCGACTCGAAGAGAGGACAGGAGTGTGCTGGCACGTATTGGAATGTGTTGCAGTCGGCGGATGCTACGGCTCAGATAGAAAAGATGGTTGACAATAGGTTTGTGAAGACTGGTGTCAAGGTGGCTGTCGTGGAACCTATGACGGCTGGCTATGTGGACGGTCCTACGGAGACTGAGACTGAGTTCGATATGCCTGCCGCTGTGTCGTCAACGGCATTCATAGGTACTGGTAATGCGAAGATGTCTGTCACTGGCTTGCGTGCAGGACAGGCTTACGATTTCGGTGTCTTCGGCTCTTATTCTGCTGCTGATGTCAACATGGAAACAAGATATGTGTTTACCGGTGTTTCTTCAGACAGTGTGGCATTAGACGTCGCAGACAATACAAAGAAAATAGCATGGGTTAAGAATATCGTAGCTGACAGTCAGGGACGTGTGACTTTGACTATCAAGGCTGGTGACAACAATACGGACAATAAGAAGACTGTCGCTATCAATGCACTTGAGATAAATCCTCATCTCTCTGCCCCAGGCGATGTGCCTGTATATATAAACCTGACAAATACCGCAAACGTGGCGGCGGACAACTGGAACAACATTACTGAAAATGCCCTGAATGCCGGTGTGGAAAATATGATCAATGCTTATAAGAAATCCACAGGGTTCGGTGTTAAAATAACAAAAGCTTTTGCTGGAGTGAACGAGAATGGTGCTACTTCTACTACGGCGGTGTTCCCTATGCCTGCTGAGGCGTCAAAGACTGCTTATTGGGTGAATGGTGTTAAAAAAGATGAAGTGTTGGTAGATGAGGCAGAACTGGAGATAAACGGTCTGGACCCTACGAGGATGTATAACTTCTGTTTCTTTGCTTCGCAGACGGACAATACGGAGGTGCATGAGGCGGAATATACTGCTATTGGCGAAAACAACAGATTCGTGACTCTCAATGCAAATGGAAATACTGCCAATACTTCTTGGATAAATGACATACAACCAACTCAGGAGGGTAAAATCCGTATTACCATAACTCCGGGACCATCAAGTGTGGATACGTATAAGGTGGGGTATCTGAACACCATAATGATGACGTATGCTGACACAATGCAGATAGACCCTGAGGAGGGCATCCCAACTCGTCCTGAAATGCCGGAAGTGTGGGACGGCAAGACGGTCGTGGAACCTTTGCAGGGGGCCAATGATTGGTATATCATCACCAATGGTGCAGAACTGGCTTGGATTTCACAGATAGCTTCGAAGGCTACATTTGCCGGTAATGTGGTATTTACAAAGGACATAGATCTCGGAAATCATAAATGGACTCCAATCGGCAATGCGACACAGTATTACAATGGTTGCATCGAAGGCAATGGACATACCATAAGGGGTTTGTATCTCGAACCGGTAAAGGGTGACTTGTGTTCGGGACTTGTGGGTGCGACAAACAGTACTGGATATATAAGAAACCTTAACCTTGAGGGAAAGATTCTGTTTGTAGGTTCTCCAACAGGCAGCAATCAGGATGTGGGCTCTTTCGTAGGACTGGCTAATGCTCTTTCTCTCTTGGAAAACTGCCATAGTACTATGGATATAGATGGAACAAATGGAATAGGTCTTTATACTGGAGGACTCTTGGGGCGTGCAAAGGCTGTCAATGTTAACAAATGTTCTTATTCTGGTAATATGATTGCAGGAAAAAACAACTCTAAAGGAGGCTGGGGCGGTCTTGTCGGCACGTTCAATTCAAGCGTGGTGGATGCGAAAGGTGGCATCACAAATTCTTGGTTTGATGGTACAATAACTTGTTCTTCTCAGGGGGCTTTCGTCTATGGTTCTGCTCTGTGTGGATATGCAAACCTGAGTAAAGGTATGTGCACAATCAAAAACAATTATATAAATGGTTCGGTTGCGATAACAGGTGTGACACCAACGAACTACAATGTCGTTTGTGGTAAGGCAGTAGCCACAACAACTATCGCAGATATATATGGCGTGGATATCACATCAACAAATGTTACTACGGTTACTGAGACACAGTTGCACAATGGTGAACTGTCACGTAAATTGAACTATGGTGTGCCTGTGGGTGCTTTCGGACAGGATATGAGTAATCCATCTTCTCATCCTGTTGTCTTCGCTGACAGCATCGTGGTACTGAAGACTGACTATGTCATCTCTGCTGACGACACTACGGTTGTCTATAACAACCACAGTCTCATCTTCCCTGCAGACCCTGTTGTGGATGGGAGCAAATTCCTCGGATGGTTTGATGCTGCTGAGGGTGGCAACCAGTACCAGGATGGCGACAGCACGGATACAGACCTTATTGCCTATGCTCACTTTGAACAGGTGACAGGGGTGGAGGATGTAAGCCTCTCCCCAGCCCTCTCCACAAGAGAGGAAGCTATATACAACCTGCAGGGTGTGAAGGTCAAGAACACAAGAAAGGGTGATGTCTATATCCTGAATGGCAAAAAGTTCTACCAAAGGTAGGGAATTAGGGAACCTAGAAACTTAGAAATTTAGGAAATTAGAGGGCAACGATAACGATACGCTTCGCTACGATAACGATAACGAAAAAAATCTCTGCGAGAGACAAAAAAACAGCGAGAAACAAAATAAAAACGACTTTCGTATATGTGTACGTAAGTCGTTTTTTATTTGTGGGCCATCCAGGGCTTGAACCTGGGACCTCCAGATTATGAGTCTGTTGCTCTAACCAACTGAGCTAAAAGCCCGATGCAATTCATTTTTGCGACTGCAAAGTTAATAAAAAAATACCATGTACCAAATTTTTAATAAATTTTGTTACCTTTGCAGAGAATTTGATAATGACATTTAATCTCTCGCAAAGAATAGATAAAACAAAAAACAGCGAGGAACAAAACAGCCGTTGACTGTTGACCGTAGACTTAAAAAATGATAATTGATAAATATATGAAAAGGTTTTTATTTTTGTCATTGTGCCTGATGTTGCACATTGCATCTGTGATGGCTCAGGATTTTCATGAAATTAGTGTGAGATATTCTCCTATGATGCTTAGCATGGAATGGCAGGGACCGATGGAAGGATATGGGACAAAAACGGAACGTTACAATGGTTTCGCTGTGGGATATAAGCGTGGTTTCGAACTGTGGGAGGAGACAAACCTCTATGCTGTGGCGGGGGCTACGATACAGTGGAACTCAAAGAAATATGATCATATCGACATTCCTGATGAGAGTGGGGAAGGGAATCAGAGCATCGTTATTGACGACAGGGAGAACTTTCTTAATGTTGTCATCCCATTGAGCATAATGTATCATTTCTGTATAACGGAGAATGTGGGACTTGAACCTTATGCTGGTATTCAGGGCACATGGCATGCGATAGCGGAAGATTCGTATTCTAATCAGTATCAGGATGATTACGGCAAACCAAACAAGTTTGCTTTTGGATGTCATGCGGGATTGGACATCACATACAATCGATTTGCCATCGGCGGTGGCTATCAGATGGACTTTACGAAGTTTGATGATAACATTGTATATTATTCCAAATGTAGCCGATGGAATATTAAATTAGCATTTCGTTTCTAATGGAGTTTGAGAAGAGCAAAAATAGTGCATTTTATTCCGGACTTACTGAACGGGAGGTAGAAAGAAGCCGTCAGTTGCATGGGACAAACTATCTTACTCCTGCAAAGAGAAAGAGTTGGTGGAGACTTTATCTTGAAAAATATAATGACCCTGTAATAAGAATCCTTTTGGCGGCAATCGTTATCTCTGCCGTCCTTTCTTTTTATAGTGGTGAAATCATTGAAACTCTTGGTATAATAATCGCAGTATTCTTTGCTACGACAATAGGTTTTATCTTTGAAATGGACGCTTCAAGGAAGTTTGACGTATTGTCTTCATTCAATGAGGATTCTCCTGTCAAGGTAAGACGTGACGGAATCGTAATGCTCGTCCCGCGTCATGACATCGTGGTGGGCGACATCGTCCTTCTGGAGATGGGGGATGAGATTCCTGCCGATGGCAACTTGCTGACGGCAATGGGACTGGAGGTGAACGAGAGTTCTCTGACGGGAGAACTGATGACGGAGAAGTCTGTGGAGATTACCGATGCTCCGTCGTCTTCTGCTTATCCTGCTAACATGGTGTATCGCAGTACGATGGTGATGAACGGTCGTGGGGTGATGCGTGTTACTGAGGTGGGCGACAATACCGAGATTGGTCATGTGGCACGGAAGTCTATGGAGACCACAGATGTGGAAACACCTCTTGACAAACAGTTGAAACGCTTGGCAAAACAGATTAGCAAGGTGGGGATAATAATTTCCATACTTGCCTTCGTGGTGTTTGTTGCAAAGGACTATTTCCTCAATGATGGTTGGAAGGGATATGATACGTTGCAGTATGTGGGGACATTCCTCAAATATTTCATGCTTGCTGTTACCCTTATCGTCATGGCTGTGCCTGAGGGATTGCCGATGGCTATAACGTTGAGTCTGGCATTGAATATGCGGAGGATGCTGAAAAGCAATAACCTCGTGAGAAAACTGCATGCTTCAGAGACTATGGGAGCGGTGACAGTGATATGCACTGATAAGACGGGCACTCTGACTCAAAACAAAATGACTGTGGCAGATGTCTATCACTGCAATGTGAATGAAGATGCTCTGTTGTTGGCTTATTCCATATCTAGCAATACCACTGCTGAATTGGATGAAAATGGTAATGGTATAGGTAATCCTACTGAGGTGGCTTTGCTGTCGTGGTTGCTGGAGAAAGGGTATGGATATCAGAAACTGAGACAAAACACAAAAATCATTGAACAAATACCGTTTTCATCGGAGAAAAAATATATGTCCACCACTGCAGAGATTGATGGTGTGCGTCATACTTTCGTCAAGGGTGCTCCAGAGGTGGTGATGGCAATGACGGATTCCAATACCTTCCTTGTTCAGGAGAAACTGGTGGAATGGCAGAGACAGGCAATGCGTACCATTGCCATTGCTGTGGATGGTAAACTGCAGGCTGTGGTCGCTATCAGTGACCCTATCCGAGATGATGTGTCTAATGCTGTTGCGGAATGCCGTGAGGCGGGGATGAATGTGAAGATTGTCACTGGAGATAATGCGGATACGGCAATAGAGATTGCTCGTCAGATAGGCATCTGGGATGATGATACTGCTGACGACTGCCATATAACAGGTACGGAGTTCCAGGCATTGGGAGATGATGTTGCATTAGAACGTGTGAAGAAGGTTCTCGTCATGAGTAGGGCTCGTCCTGGAGATAAACAGCGTCTTGTGCAGTTGTTGCAGAAGGCTGGTGAGGTGGTGGCTGTCACTGGTGATGGCACTAACGATGCACCTGCCTTGAACTATGCCCATGTGGGACTTTCTCTTGGTTCTGGTACATACGTGGCAAAAGAGGCTAGTGAGATCACACTGCTTGATGATAGTTTCAAGAGCATTGTGAAGGGAGTGATGTGGGGTAGGTCTCTGTATAAAAACCTGCAGCGGTTCTTGTTCTTCCAGCTTACTGTCAACGTGGTTGCTTTGTTGCTCTCGCTGTTTGGTGCTCTTGTTGGCAAGGAGTTGCCTTTGACGGTGACACAGATTCTTTGGATAAACGTCATCATGGACACGATGGCTTCGCTGGCTCTTTCATCCTTACCACCATCGCGTGAGGTGATGAAGGATAGTCCGCGAAATCAAAATGATTCGGTCATAACAAGGACGATGCTGAAAGGTATCGCTTTCATCGGTATATCTATGTTTGTTGTCCTCTTGGCATTGTTGTGGTATTTTGAAAGGAATGACAATGTCAGCATTCACGAACTGACGATATTCTTCACTATTTTTGTTATGATGCAGTTCTGGAACTTATTCAATGCGAAGACTTTCGGAAGCAATCATTCTGCTTTCCGTTATCTGTGGCGAGACGGTGGACTATTGCTGGTGTTGATGCTGATATTGGTATGCCAATGGTTGATAGTGACCTTCGGTGCTGAGATGTTCCGCACTGAACCTCTTTCTTGGAGGGAGTGGTTGTATATCTTTGTCGGGACGTCAGTGGTGATGGTGCTCGGTGAACTGTGGCAGATGTGTAAACGCATCAGACTCATGATATTGAGGTATTGGATAAAATGATAAAGAATATCGTCTTTGATTTTGGAGGTGTGCTTGTCGGACTCGACAAGGGTGCGAGTGTACGTGCATTCAAGGATTTTGGGGCAGATGTCATCGCGAAATATATTGATGACTACCGTTCAGAGGACTTGTTCAATGATTTGGAATTGGGCAAAATCACAATGGAAGATTTCTGTGATGAGGCACGCCGTCAGTGTGACAAACAACTTGCTGATGAGGACATAAAAAATGCTTGGTTGCTGTTGCTGACAGGTGTCGCACAAAAAAAGTTAGATAAGATTCTGTCATTGAAAAAGAAGTATCGCATCCTGCTTCTCAGCAATACAAATGCATTCCATTGGGAGTATTCTGTCAACAATTACTTTAAGGATACGAAGACGTATTTTGAAAAATGCTATCTTTCATTCGAACTTGGTCTGGCAAAACCAGACAGGCGGATGTTTGAATTTATGATAGAGGATTCGGAAATAGTACCCGAAGAAACAATTTTTATCGATGATTCCGAAAAGAATCGGAATGCCGCAATAGCATTGGGAATACACACAATGTCAGTAGAGACGAATGAAGATTGGACGATTAGAAACTTTGACTTCTGAAATGAATCCTTCTGTTGCCACGATAGGATTTTTTGATGGTGTCCATCTTGGACATTCTTATCTTATTGACCAGTTGAAGGCAGAAGCAGAGGCGAGAAATCTCGAATCTACAATAATAACTTTTGATTCTCACCCACGAAAGGTGTTGAAGAAAGATTTCCAACCGTCGTTACTCAATACGCTTGAAGAAAAAAAGACATTGTTGGCAAAAACGGGTGTGGATAATGTCATTATTATACATTTTGACGATTCCATCGCTTCTCTCTCGGCTTTCGATTTCATGTCATCAATACTGAAACGCAAACTTAATGTCTCTGCCCTTTTAATAGGCTATGATAATATGTTTGGACATAATCGCATGGAGGGTTTTGAAGATTATGTCCGCTTCGGCAAGGAGTTGAATATCGAAGTTAAAGAAGCACAACCTCTAATCATAGATGGTTCTGCCGTCAGTTCTTCTCGTGTGCGAAAACTTCTGCAGGCAGGGGACGTGAGGAATGCTAATAAGTTGTTGGGTTATGAGTATAAGTTGGAAGGTATTGTGGTGCATGGCAACCATATCGGTGCCACACTTGGTTTCCCTACAGCCAACATGGGAAAGGTTGATGAGGGAAAACTCATTCCTAAAGGTGGTGTGTATTGTGTTCGCTGCATCACTACTGACAATGTCCTGAGGATAGGCATGACAAACATTGGCACACGACCTACTTTCTATACCAATGATGAGGTTACGGTGGAAACAAATATACTCGATTTCAACGATGATATTTATGACGAACCTTTTGCAATATATTTCGTCGATAGGATTAGAGATGAACAGAAATTTTCTTCAAAAGAGGAATTGATACAGCAACTTCATAAGGATTTACAGATATGTGGAAGTCTATAGAATATACTCTTTACTTTTTGACGGTACAGGTAGTAGCTGGATTTGTAGTAGGACATTTCCTGTCGGATAATACGACACTTGTAATGTTGACAGCAGATGCACTGACATTGATACTTTTCATTGTTATAAAAGCCTGTCCATTGAAATCTGAATATGATTTGCCATGGCGAGACTTGGGACTATTCTGTCTTTTGGCATGTACAACTATAATCCCATCGATTTGGATGGAAGAATTTGGACCTCAGGTATCAAAACAACTCATTAAAGCAATGGAGCAAGTTCTGTCATCGCCTGTCGGGTTTATTGTCGTCATCTTACTTGGCCCATTAGCAGAAGAGATAGTCTTTCGCGGCTCTATAGAACGCGTATTACTGAAAAAGATAAAACCTTGGTATGCAATATGTATCTCTGCATTCCTATTCGGACTTGTACATTTTGAGCTAGTACAAGGTTTTCATGCATTCCTGATGGGATTGCTGCTTGGATGGTTGTATTATAAAACGAATAGTATCATCCCAGGTGTAATCGTTCATGTGGCAAATAATGCTGTAGCATGTGTTCTGATGGGATTTTTCCCAAATGAAGATACGAAATTGATTGACATAATGGGTAGTGATTTCGTTGTTTACGCAACCCTCATTTCTTCACTGATATTATTGTATGTTGTAATAATACTATTACGCAAGACTTTGACGTCTAAAAATCTTCATTGAAAATACACCTCATTCTTAAGACAGCAATAATCTGTAAACTAAAATCAGGAAACACAAGACACAAAAAACGTATGCATTTATTCTTTTTCCGTTTTTCTTTATACCTTTGCAATGCAGGATTAAAACTGGAGAAGTTTAATTAAAAAAACAAATACATCATTATGAGAAAAATTTTATTTTTATCATTGGCTCTGACGCTGAGCGCAGGGACGTGGGCAAACCAAATTACTTACACGGCAAAGGAAGCATTGTTTATCGGTGGCAATACATTCGATATTTTGCCTTCATCTCACGCTTGGTCTCCAGACACCCAGAAAGGTACAATCACCTTCAACCCTGATGTTAAACAACTTTCTGTAAACGCTTTTAAAGGGTCCAAGCTAATCTCTATGACCCTACCCGGTACCATTACAACGATTAAGGAGAATGTTTTCCAAGACTGCAATTTTCTGACCTCCATTACTTTTGAGGGAGTAGTTACTTCATTTGCCAGTGATGCATTTTGGGGTGACGGCACTGCTCTGGCCCCTGTAACCCTCATTTTGCCGGAGGAATGGAATTATGCTGATGCACCAACTAATAACCAAACGGCTTGGCATGGCGGGTATTTCAATTCCAATATTTATTCAACGCAAGAGTCAACGGATAAGCAGGCTGCCCTTGATGCCATCACCGAGGCTATGGGCGGGCATCCGGAAAGTGCCTACTTGCAGTCGTTAGTGGCAGAGTATGTGACAAATATCAAAAATGCCCCTAATAGAGCGACGGTAAACGAAAACAAGCAAGCCGCCATTGCTATACTGACACCTATTGTTGCTATCTATCCGATTGCCTTTGCAGAAGGTAAAATAGTCGGCAAGGCTGAAGCCCTCGGTGATATGGGCACCCCTCCTCAAACAGACTGTCCTGCCGTAAAGGTGACGAAGGACGACAAGGAGGTTATCCTCTATGCTCCCGACGAAGTGAAAATGATTAAAGTACATGCAAACGAATAAATGCAATGAGAAAACGATTATTTATACTGTCAGTCCTGCTGCTCACGGTATGTTGGCAGATGTGGGCAGGAAGAAATGGTGCTGTAGGAGCCAGTGGCGTCGATGCTGCAACTTCTTCCAATGCCATAGATGAGGCAAAGAAAGAAGCTATTCAGGCTTTGAAGGATGCATCTGATGTGCAGAGTGAACAAGAACGGTTGGCTGCCCTTGATGCCGTGACCGTAACGCAGACGGCTGAAGATGATTACAGTTACATGCTTGAAGACGTTGTGCGGTTTACGTTTGACGGCGATAATGTCTATACGACGGTGAACGGTGAAGATAAACCAGGATTCACATTGTCGGAAAAAGTTGCCATCAAGATATGCCCTGCCCGCACCTTCAAGCTCAAGGCAAACCAAGACCCAGACCACACGGAAAACTACTATTCCACGTTCTACACAAGAGATGGCGCGTACAAAGTGCCAAGCGAAGCAAAGGCATACGCAGGAACTGTGGAAAGCGGCGAGAAAACCGATGTGCTGAAACTGACTGATGTAGGCAGCATCATCCATGTGAAAGAGCCTGTGATACTGAGAGCCAGCCAGAGCGACATCACCCTGATGCCATCGTGCAACAAGACAACCGCTTTAATCCCGAATATTCTCGAAGGTACTGACGAAGGAAAGACACTCAATGCTAACCAATACGCCCTGTCCCTCGGCCAGAAAGGCGTAGGCTTCTACCTGTGGGAAGGCAAGAGCATAGGTGCACACAAGGCATACCTGACTCTGAGTAAGGATGCTATTGCCAACGTACTCACGTTCTCATTCGATGACGGTACGTCAACAGAAATAGAGGAAGCCTCTCCTATATCCTCCCCTGAAGGGAAGGACTTTATGTACGACCTGAATGGTGTACGTGTAAACGACAGCTATAAGGGCATCGTGATTAAGAACGGAAAAAAGATTTACAAGAGGTAATGAGAGTTTAGAGCTTAGAGTTTAGAGCTTAGAGAAAGGCTAACGGCCAATGGCTAATAGCTGTAAATACTAAATGAATTAAAGAATATGAAGAAAGAATATAAAGTTCCAACCATGAAGGTGGAACAATTTCAATGCTCCCACATGCTTTGCATAAGCACATTTGGTGTTAACGAAGGTGAAGGAGTATCGACAGAGAAAAATCCGTATTCCGATTATGATGGCTACGGAGAAGACTGGTAGTCATCAGTCCATAATGGTGTAGTCACCACACCACAACCCCAACAGCGGATATGCCAGCCAAAGGTACGTCCGCTGTTTCTTTTCTGCTTGCAAAATTAAAGCGAGAGAATTAAAATCAATTGTCAATTTCCAAAAAGTGGAGTCTGCAAGTTGTTATCTACAAAACGTATCGCTAAAACCCAACCCGACGTGTCGTTAGGATCTACCTGACATAGCGATGTGTGCAACCTAACGTGGGGATGTACATCACCTGACGTGGAAATGTGCGTCACCTGACGTGGCGATGCGTGCAACCTGATGTGGAGATGTGCATCACCTGACGTGGGGTTAAGATCTACCAGACCTATCAAGAAGACCTATCTGACTTGTCGGGCAGAATCACCATTGTTGTCGGGCAGACCTACCATCTGGGCAAGTTAGAATCAAACTCTGTGAGCCGAAGATGTGACTTG
>JAGHTI010000086.1 GCA_018065415.1 Candidatus Equicola stercoris | reverse complement strand
TGTCTATAAGTATATGCCTTTATGCAAGTTAACTTCCAACAGTCATATACTTCTATCCATGCCATCCATGATGGCTCAAGATTTTTACGCAGAGGGCAGAGACGCACCTGAAGGTGCTACGCAGAGGAAAAGTAACTTCTGCAAAGCCTTTGCCCGTAGAGGAGGAATAAAGAAAATATTGGTGGTGGATATGGTAAATGCAATAGTGAGCCACATAAAAACTCTGCGAGAGACAAAAAAAAACTGCGAGACAAAAAGAACCGCATAACCGTATAACCGTAAAAAATATGAAAAAGAAAATTATTTTATTGAAAGTCTGTATGACTTTATGCTTGCTCCTCGTGAGCATAACCAATGTGTGGGGAGAAACAACGACTTCTTCCATTACTGAAAAAAACAGCACTATCATAAAGGGCGAAGCTACATGGACTGTCACTTGGCTGTCACAAGGAGAAACCTTTAAAACAACTCAAGTAACAAAAGGCGAGACTTTGAAATTGCCACTAGAAAAGCCAACTACTAAAGTGGATGGGTATGAGTTCATGGGATGGACTACAGAAACAAGGGTGAATGGTGATGGTAGTAACATTACCTATGCACAGGATGGTGATGAGGTTTCTGGCGATGCTACATACAATGCTGTATTTGCAAAAGGAACATATATATTAGTAAGTACTTTGACGGAAGGAAAGATTTACATATTTGTGTCAAGCAATGAGGGGAATGCTGAAAAAGTGGGAAAGACAGCGTTTGCCCTGGATGCTAAAAATATGAACACTACTATCTCAGAAACATCTCCAGCCGCACAGGTCAAGATTTTTGCAAGTGGAACAGATATGATAATTAAAAAACTTAATTCAGATATAGAGTTTAGATACAACGGGGAGAATGATATTGATATCGTTTGCTCTACAACTGGCGAAAAATTACGTATTAACCAAGCTGGTATTGTGAAAGTTACACCTGATAAGAATCGTAAGGCATATTGGGATGATAAGGGTTTGTATGGTACTGATGCAAGTGGTGCAAATAAATATTATGTTTGGTATGATAATCTTAAAAGTAAGGGATTTAAGGCGACACCAGATGCTGATACAGGGGGCAAACGTGTTTATGCATACGAGAAAGTTCCTTCTTCCGTCAACTATGCATTAAATCCAAATTATGTTACTATCACAGTAAATGACTGTGGTAATGCTTCATTCTGTTCAACGGTTGATTTGGACTTCACAAATATGACTGAGATCAGTGCTTATATCGGTAAAGATATTGTAAATGGCGAAACTGCTAAACTGAATTTGGAGGGTATTGATAAAGTCTCTGCTGGTACTGGTATCTTCGTAATAGGTAAGCCTGGCACTTACGCAGTCCCTATCTATAACGGTGAAGAAGCATTAGAACCTCGAACAGACAATAGTCTTGTTGGAACAACAGCCCCATACAGTGTAACCGAATCAAATACAATCTATGCTTTATCAAAGAATGATGGCTATTTGCATCCTGTTAAAGAAGGCGTGACAATCGGTGCAGGCAAGGCTTATTATAGATTGCCTGAAAATGCTGATGCTGTTAGTGTGCTTACTCTTGCCATAATTGACGAACCGACAGGAATAACTTCGTACGAAAACGATAACGAAAACGAAAACATGTCAACAGCCATCTTCAACCTGCAAGGTATGAGAGTGATAACTCCTAAGAAGGGTGAGGTTTATATCATGAATGGCAAAAAGTTCCTCATGAAATAAAATTTTCAACCTCTCGCAAATGAATTTAACCTCTCGCAAATGATTTTTAACCTCTCGCAAATGATTTTTAAAAACAAAAACAGTAAAAACAGCATGAAAGAAAAGATGTCTGCTTATCATCAGCCATTGATGCTGAATCCGAACAAATTTCCTTGTGAGACAAGCTTACAGATAAATTTGTTCA
>JAGHTI010000017.1 GCA_018065415.1 Candidatus Equicola stercoris | reverse complement strand
GTTTTATATATATAAAAAATAGGTAAAAATATGATTACAAAATCAGGACTGAAGAGGTATTTGAATGGTCTGCTTGATAAGAAGCAGACGGATGATTTCATGGATGAGTTTATTGAAAATGTGGACAATCCAAAATTGGATGAATTGCTTATAGACGAATTCTTCGTACACAAGAGGATTAGTCTGGTGAAGCATATTAGTATTGCAGCATCGATATTGCTGATGATAGCCTTTGCTTTGCATTACACTACATTCTCAACAAGCAATGTTGACGATAGGAATGAACTGGTTGTGGTGACTACGACTACAGGTGTGACACGTACGGTGGTGTTGCCAGATTCTTCTGAGGTGCTGTTGCAACCTGAGAGCAAGCTGGTGTATGAAAAGGCTATGAAGGGTGGTACGAGGTCTGTAACTCTGGAAGGTGAAGCATATCTGCAAGTAGCAAAAGACCCATCACGCATGTTTGTGTTGCATTGTGAAACGGCAGACGTGAAGGTCTATGGAACATCTTTCAATGTGTCGTCTTATGCAGAAGATGACAATTTCACGGTAACACTTTATGATGGCAAGGTGGTGACAGAGTCGCATTACAAGAACAAGACGACAGCAACAGGCATGAAACCGGGAGAGCACCTTATTTTAAATAAGCAGTCTGGCAATGTGAAGTTGCTTAACATCCCTTCAATACAACAGACTGATGGGACTTTTCAATGGAAAAACAATATCCTTTTTGTTGACGAACCTCTGTGCAATATATTGCGGAAGTTGGAACGCAGATATGATGTGACCATTTCTATGGAAGATTCGACAGCAAAAAATACGAAGTTGTATGCTGTGTTTGTGAATGATGAGAGTCTCATAGACATGTTGAAGACTTTCTCTGCGGCTTCCAACACCTCTTTCCGTATAAGAGAGTGACGATAGATATTAACAAAATTATTAACCAATTATAGTTTTATTTATGTATAACAAAAACAATCCCAAAAGACATCTGCGACTGTTAGCCGCAGTTGTATTGGTTTTTGTGGGTTTGATGCTTCCTGCCATGACGTATGCGGCAGGATTTACCTTTACCTGCAAGAACATCCCTGTTTCAGAAGCAATAAACAAGTTGCAGAAGGAACAATCCTATTCTGTCATTGTCAAGGCAGACAAGATTGACATGACGCGTACTGTCAGCGTCAATCTCAAGCATGCCACTGCTGACAATGTGATACGTCAGATTTTTGCTGGTCAGAATGTTGATTTCAGTATTAACGGTAAGACCATCATCGTCATTGACAAGGCACCTGTAGCAGAGAACACTGTTGCTACAGCGTCACAGAAACCAGAAAGACGTGGTACTGTCTTCGATGACTCCGATGAGCCTATCATCGGTGCTGTGGTGAAAAACCTCACTACGGGCAAGCAGGCAATCACAGACATTGACGGAAACTTTGCCATAGAGGCAGAGAACGGTCAGAGCCTGTCTGTTTCCTACGTAGGATATGCATCGAAGAAGGTGAAGGTGCCAAGTGCAGGAAACATCAATGTGAAGATTGTAAGCGACAACAACCTGTTGAAGGAAGTCGTGGTGGTAGGTTTCGGTACTCAGAAAAAGGTAAACCTTACTGGTGCTGTAAGTGTCATCAATGCAGAAGAGATTGAAGGACGACCAGTGGCAACAGCTGCTCAGGCACTGCAAGGTCTTGACCCTGCCCTAAACATTGGTATCAACTCCGGTATGGCAAACTCTGATTATACCATTGACATCCGTGGTGCATCGTCGTTGAACGGTGGTACTCCGCTGATTCTCGTTGATGGTGTGGAGATGGAACTGAACCGTCTGAATCCTAACGACATCGAGTCGGTATCTGTCTTGAAAGATGCTTCCGCTGCATCCGTTTATGGTACGAAGGCATCGTCAGGTGTTGTACTCATCACAACGAAGAGCGGTTCGGACTCAAAGATAAAAATCAGTTACAACGGTCGTGTAGGTTTCTTGAACAATACTACCAGCACGGATTATATTACTCAGGGTTATGACTGGTTGCGTAATGTGGATAACTTCTGGGCAGCATCGAACAAGAGTGGTAACTATACGAAATACACCGATGCAGACTATGCAGAACTGTGGATGAGACGTGGTGATTCAAGTGAAAATCCAGAACGTCCGTGGGCAGTGGTTCAGGATGATGGTTCTTATAGATACTATGCAAACTTCGACTGGTACGGATATTTCTTCAAACGTCAGCGTACACAGCAGGAACATAACGTATCCATCCGCGGTGGAAATGAGAAGGTGAAATACTTTGTTTCAGGACGTTACTATGGTACAGAGGGTATCATGAAGATACAGAACGACCCATACGACAACTACAGCATCCGTAGCAAGATTGATGTAAACATCACAAAGTGGTTGCATTACCATAACAACATGAGTTATTTTTATGGTAAGTCATGGTGGCCGGGAATGACAAATCCTCAGTATGCGTTTACAAACGTGACATACGGTGCAGCACCTTATATCCCTGCTCTCAACCCAGATGGCACGATAATACATAAGAATGAAAACTGTAACCAGACAGCAGATGTGGCAGGTGGCTATAACCTGATGCTCACATACGGTAAGAACTCACAGACAGAGGAGACAAACGACGTGACCATCAAGAACGGTTTTGATATAGACCTGGCAAAAGGTCTCGCCATTCACCTGAGTCATGCTTACAGATTCTCACAACTGTTTAACCAGTATCGTTATAACATTGCACCTTATTCTACACGTGCGGGAGTCATCACATGGACACCAGACGATCCATCAGCAAAGTTCCGCAACGAGTTGAGTGAGAAAAACCGTTCTACATACAAGCACACCTTTGAGGCATACGCTGATTATATCCATACATGGGATGCCCATAACTTCAAGGCAATGGCAGGTATGCAGTATGATACACGCTATTATCATCAGAACAAGATTTCTGCAAACGGACTGTTGTCTGAAGACCTTAACGACTTCAATCTTGCCGATGCCACTCTCTACACTGTGTCAGGAGGTAAGAGTCGTTACAAGACACTCGGATTCTTCTCTCGTTTGAACTATGATTATAAAGGACGTTATCTTGTAGAACTGTCAGGACGTGCCGATGGTAGTTCACGTTTCTGGAGCGACAACCGTTGGGCATTCTTCCCTTCAGCATCATTAGGATGGCGAGTAAGTGAGGAAAAATTCTTCAAGCCAATAGAGTCATGGTGGAGCAATGCAAAGGTACGCCTGTCTTACGGTTCTCTCGGTAACCAGCAGGTGAGCGACTATCTTTTTATCGATGAAATCGACACAAAGAAGGTTAATGCAAGTTACACCCTTGATGGTGTGAACCCACTGACATATTCACAAGAGTCAGCACCAGTGGCAAGCGACCTCACATGGGAAAAGGTGAAGACCTTTGACGTAGGTTTGGACTTAGGATTCTTCCATAAGTTGAACGTCACAGCAGACTATTATATTCGTGATACAGAAGACATGATGGTGGCAGGAGCATCTCTTCCTGCAGTCTATGGTGCATCCGTACCAAAGCAGAACGCAGCAGACATGCGTACAAAAGGTTGGGAAATCGGTATCACTTGGCGTGACCGCTTCAAACTGCTCGGTTCACCATTCATATACACCGTACGTGCTAACATCGGTGACTATAAGACAAAGGTAACACGCTTTGAGAACGAGACAGGCAAGATTGGCGACCACTATGAAGGCGAGACACTCGGCGAACTCTGGGGTTGGCGTACAGATGGTCTGTTCCAGACTAACGAAGAGGCAGCAGAATATGCATCAGTTGTTGACCTGACATATCTCCAGAAATATATCGTTGACTGTAAAGCACCTTATACTGGTTGGATGGCAGGCGACTTGAAATATCTCGACCTCGATGGAGACAACAAACTATCATTAGGAAAATCAACTATTGACGATTCAGGCGACCGTACCGTGATAGGAAACGTACTTCCACGCTACTCATACAGTTTCGGTGGAGACTTCACATGGAAAGGTTTCGACTTCTCTATTCTCTTCCAAGGAGTAGGAAAACGCGACTGGTATCCAGGAGCAGGTGAGTCGAACTTGTTCTGGGGCTCATATTGCCGTCCTCACAACACATTCCTCTCACAGCAGATGTTGGACAACACATGGTCAGAAGACAACCCTGGTGGTTATTTCCCACGTCAGCGTGGTTATACAGCATATTCAGGCAACTATTCACACAATGCTGAGTTGACAGCAATCAACGACCGTTACCTGCAGGATGCATCATATCTGCGTCTGAAGAATCTCACGATAGGTTATACCCTTCCTGTATTGAAGAAATATCTTGAACAGATACGATTCTATTTCACAGGAGAAAACCTCTTCTACTGGTCACCGATGAAGAAATATACTAAATACATAGACCCTGAACAGGCTGTTTCTGGCGTATCTGTAGGCTCAGATAGCAAGAACCAAGGAATTGGTACAGGTGAGGTGTATAACTTCAGTAAGGTATTCTCATTTGGTATTGATATAACATTCTAGGAATTAGAGGTCAGAGAGGTCAAAGGGGTCAAAGAAGACTCTCAGACTTTTAGACTTTCAGACTTTCAGACCGTAGATAATAAAAATTGATATTATGCAACTAAATAAATTTTATATCGTATTGATAATGGCAGCATCATTGTTGACTGCCTGCAATCTTGATGAATATCCGGAAGATACGATTTCACCGGAGACATATTTCAAGAATGAAAAAGAACTGAGACTGTATAGCAATCAGTTCTATACCCAACTGCCAGATGCATCTGATTTCTATCAGGAGATGTCCGATTTGGTATGCAATGGTCTGGCGTATAACGATGCAGTACGTGGATATTCACACATAGTACCAGGTACTGGTGGTGGCTGGAGTTTTACAGCACTCCGTCATATCAACTATATGCTTAACAATCTCGACCGTTGCACTGACGTCAGCGTACGTAAGAAATACGAAGGTGTGGGACGTTTCTTCCGTGCTTATTTCTATTTCGAAAAACTGCAGCGTTTTGGTGAGGTACCTTTCTATAAAGAGGTGATAGGCTCTGGAGATGCACTTTTGTACAAAGCCCGCGACACACGCGACTATGTGATAAAGATGATAAACGAAGATTTGGACACAGCAGCACTCTATCTGCCAGAGGCACAGGAGAGCAACATGCTCGTAAACCGTTATGCTGCACTCGCACTTCAGGCACGTGCTAACCTCTATGAAGGAACGTTCAGAAAGTATCACAACGGACGTGTAGAACTGAAAAACGAGACTTTGGAATATAAGACATTGTTGCAGAAAGCCGTTGCGGCTTGCGAGAAGATTATGGCAAGCAAGAAGTATGAAATCTATAGTCAGGGCGACAGACCTTATTATGACTTGTTCGTAAACAACGACCCTTCAAATAAGGAATATATCCTGAAACGTTCATACGCCGTTTCCACTCATGAAGCATCAGCATACGCACTGGTAGCATCAAAAGGTGCTGCAGGAGCAACGAGAACACTGGCTCTGGCATATCTCATGAAGAATGGTGAACGCATCACAGACCAACCAGGATATGAGACATGGAACTACCCAGCAGAATATGCCAACCGTGACCCACGTATGGCACAGACACTGCTCACAAAGAGTTTCAACTACAAGGACGGCACGAAGGCAATATTCAACAAGAGTGTTTCTCTCACAGGCTATCCTATTGTGAAATATGTGGAAGGTTCAACGATGATTTCTGGTTCACATGTCGATATCCCAGTTTTCCGCTATGCAGAGGTACTCCTTAATTTTGCCGAAGCAAAGGCAGAGTTGGATGAGATAACACAGACAGATATAGACAAGTCCATAAAACTCCTCCGTGACCGTGTCAAGATGCCGAACCTTGATGTTGCTACAGCCAATGCACATCCAGACCCATTCCTATGCGGAGCACAGTATGGTTATAAGAATGTGCCAGTAGGTAAGAACCAGGGAGTAATCCTTGAGATACGTCGTGAACGCACTATAGAGATGGCAATGGAAGGCAACAGATATCAGGACCTTGTACGTTGGCGTGAACTCCTGCGTTTCGACAATGAGACATCAGACGAGGTACGCAATGGATA
Organism: Candidatus Equicola stercoris; assembly: GCA_018065415.1. Classification (GTDB taxonomy): domain Bacteria; phylum Bacteroidota; class Bacteroidia; order Bacteroidales; family Bacteroidaceae; genus Prevotella. Next base: position 4,272 of record JAGHTI010000017.1, on the reverse strand, counting down.
CGAGTTTGCAGGTCCGTACGTGTCAGGTGCTGGTAAGTTTGATATGGATGGTGACGGTACTATAGACTTTGTGGTAAATGTGCAGGGTTCACGTCCACTGTCTGCACCAGGTGTGACAGCCGTGACGATAGGTAAAGACCTCTTCCTCGATACAGACCCAGATGGTACGAAGGGAATAACGAAGGGACATATCATCGCTTTGTACGATATGATTCGTCGTCATGACGAGAACAGAGACTACCTGTATCCACTCCCTATCACGGAATTGACTCTGTCAAAAGGTAATTTGACACAAAATCCAAACTGGGAAGATATACCGAGAGGCAATTGATGATTTATAATTGATAATAGAAAAATTTATTATGAAAAAGATATTTTGCATTTTGATTGTTATGCTTGGTGTAGTTGCTTTCACATCATGTTCTGACGATGAAGGACTGCCAAAGCCACATTTTTCAGAAATCACCGTTTCACCAGTGAAAGATGTGTATAACGTAGGTGATAAGATAGTACTCACTGTAAAGCAGATTACGGAAAATCCTGAGGACATCCGTGCAGAGAAAGAATGGTTTTTCTATCCTGACGGAAAGACAGAAAACGACCGTATCCTGTTCGTTACACGCACTGCAGACACCAATGAATTTATCTCTCCAGAGATAACACTCACAAAAGCAGGAAACGTGGAACTGAGTTTCTGGACACAGTACGACTATCCAAATTTCAAATATGACGGAGTAACTCTGTATAAGACGATAAGCGTTATAGAATAATGAGATTGTTTTGTTTTTTGTTGGCATTGCTGGTGTCATTATCGGACATCAGCAATGCAGTTTTCGCACAGTGCCAAAACCCTATCGTGTTGGGAAACAAGCGTATCACCGTCATCACGCCAACACTCTTTCGGTTGGAATATGCTGAGCAACAGCAGTTCCTCGACTTGCCGACGATGTTTGCACGTGAACGTGGGCATATCCTCGATACAGCCCTTGTGGTCACCCCATTGGACGGGGGAAAGCAGTATGAGATAAAGACACCGTGTTTCCGTCTTGTGGTAGATAATGACAATCTGCCTTTCGGTCAGATAAACACGTGGGTGTATTTCATGCGTAATGGTAAGGAGAAAAAGATTACAGGACGTAACCTGCATTCCAAGACGAAGAACTACAACCTCGGTGGTAGCATACCGACTCTTGATGCCGTTACCCATGAGATACCTACCAACGACGGACTGCTCAGCAGCGATGGATGGTACTATCTCATAGACACCGGCACGGACGTGCTGAAGGACGGTTGGCTTACCTCCCGTCACAGAGAGCATGTGCAGGACCAGTATTGTTTTATCTATGGTGATGATTTTCATGCCCCATTCCGTGATTTGGGAACAATATCGGGACATGTGCCGATGACACGCAAATATCAGCATGGTATATGGTATTCCCGTTGGTATCCTTATGATGCAGAATACATCAATACTCTTATAAAAGGATACAACGAACAAGACTTCCCACTCGACATCCTGTCTATGGATATGGACTGGCATCTTCAGCAAGAGGCTACAGTGGGCATCGGTCATAACTTCACCAAAGGTTGGACAGGATTTACATGGAACAGAAAGTTGAATCCCGACCCAGAAGCACTGATAAAAGGTCTTCTTGCTGACAGCATCTATACCACCCTCAATGAGCATCCTCATGACGGAGTGTTGCCACACGAAGAATGTTATCCCGACTTCATGCGTGCTATGGGCAAAGACCCATCAAAGAAAGATGTCATGCTCTTCGACTGTAGCGACAGCATCTATATGAAGAACTATCTCGACATCACACGCCGTGAGAATAGACGTTATGGCGTAGCATTCTGGTGGGTTGACTGGCAACAGGACTATATATATCCATTTGTACGTGGCACTATGACCCCGACATTGAAATGGATAAACAAACTCTTCTACGAAGATACAGAGAAGGGCAACATGCGAGGAGCCGGTTACAGTCGTTGGGGCGGCTGGGGCGACCATCGTCACCCAATCAATTTCTCCGGTGATGCACATGGCAACTGGGATGTGCTGGCATTTGAAGTCAAACTGTCTGCTACATCTGGCAATCAGGGATGCTATTACTGGGCACACGACATAGGAGGTTTCCATGGAGGAACCGTGCCAGAACTCCTTGTCCGCTGGAGTCAGTTTGGAGCACTCAGTGCAGCATTGCGTGTGCATGCAGCCAGGGGTGCCGACCTCGACCGTCGTCCATGGCTTTGGGGAGACACAGCCACAACAGCATTACGTACAGCATATCATTTCCGCAGTGAGATGATGCCATATATATACAGTAGCATACGTACTACGCACGAGACAATGCTACCGCTGAATCGTTGTATGTTCGTAGATTATCCAACAGATAAGAACGCCTTTTCACGCTATGGACAATATATGTTCGGCGACCTGCTGTTGGCAGCACCGATAACGAAACCTGGCAAGGGAGCACTGAAGACTGCCTCACAGACAGTGTGGTTCCCAGAAGGTAACGACTGGTACGACTACTTCACAGACGAGAGACACCAAGGCGGAGAGATTACAGACATAGAGAAAGACATCTATACATTCCCAGTCTTCGTCAAGGGCGGTTGGCTATTGCCGATGCAACCTTACAACAGGCGACCAGCCAGTTGTTCGTTGGACACATTGGTGTTGCGACTCTATCCTGGACAGAAAGGTTGTGACAACACATTTGTGCTCTACGAAGATGATGGCGTGAGTCGTGATTATCAGAAGGGAGAGTACGCAAAGACAAGACTGCGTTATTCACAGAAGACGGGCGAGATAACGATATATCCTACAGAAGGAACATATAAAGGTCAGGTACAGAAACGTGCCTACCGTGTAGAGTTATGCGGTTTTGACAGCAAACGTCATTATATCAATGTCTCCCCACGGTCAATACGGAAAAAAACAACGATAAAGAGGGTAAAGAAGTTCAGAAGTTCAGAAGTTCAGAAGTGCAAAACCTCAGAACCTCAGAACCTCAGAACCTCATAACGTCAGAACCGCAAAACCGTATAACCGCAAAACCGTAAAACCGTAATTAATAAATTTATGAAGAAAAAGAAACTGGGATTGTTTCCAAAAGTGTTGATAGCCATATTCATAGGCTCGCTGTTAGGACTTATAGCACCAGAATTGTTGGTCAGGGCTTTCAAGACCTTCAATGTGATATTTGCACAACTGCTCAAATTCATTGTCCCACTGCTGGTGTTAGGACTTGTAACCCCATCCATAGCAAACCTTGGCAAGGGAGCAGGTAAGATGCTGCTTGCTGTCGTCGTCATATCCTATGTATCGACGATATGTGCCGGTTTCTTCGCCTTCGGATTGTCATCAGAACTGTTGCCGCACTATATAGAAGTCGGTGAACTGTTACCGTCAGCACAGGCAGCACATAGTTTTGAACCATTTATAAACATACAGATACCGCCGCTTTGTGACATACTGACAGCCTTAGTGTTGTCATTCATGGTAGGCATCGGAATCATCTTCACCCAGTCAGAAGCATTGAAACGCGGTTTTGATGAGTTTGGAGCAATAGTAAAACTCACCATAGAAAGAGTGATAATACCACTTCTTCCGTTTTACATCTTCACCATGATGTGCGAGATGAGTGCCTCAGGCCAGTTGGCAACCGTCATGGGTACAGGAGTGAAAGTCATCGCCACAGGTGTAGGAATCTCCATACTCTATCTGGTGTTGCAATACATCATTGCAGGTGTCATCGCAAAGAAAAATCCATTCCGTTGTCTGTGGAATATCATTCCTGCATACCTCACCGGTTTCTCCATCTGTTCCAGTTCGGCTGTAATACCAGTCACACTCGACTGTACCCTGAAGAACAAGGTTAGGAGAGAAATCGCCGAGTTCACCGTGCCATTATGTTCCACTGTGCACATGTGTGGTTCTACCATAAAACTCGCCACCACCTCGTTTGCCGTGATGTACATGTCAGGGATGAACATAGACATAGCCCTGTTTGCCAACTTTGTCCTCCTGCAAGGAGTGTCAGCAGTGGCAGCACCAGGCGTCATGGGAGGAGTGCTCATGGCATCGATAGGACTCTTGGAGTCCATACTTGGATTTTCTCCAGAGCAGTCAGCACTGATGATGACCATCTACCTAGCCCTCGATGGTTACGGACCAGCATGTAACGTCAGTGGTGACGGAGCGATAACACTCATCATAGACAGGCTATTTGGTAAAAAACAATGAGACGACTTTTTCTTTCA
>JAGHTI010000021.1 GCA_018065415.1 Candidatus Equicola stercoris | reverse complement strand
ATAAATACAAGCTGTTTTTCTTGTTTTTGTCAAAAGAAATCATTGCGAGGAACAAAACAGCCAAACAACTAAAACAACAAAACATCATGAAACAATTCAAACAACTATGTGAAGGTAGGATTAAATGTTTGCGTGCTTACGGTAAACGAGACAAGTCAAACGGACTGATTATTTATATCAAGTCGCCTCCAGCATGCGAAGGGGCAGAGCTGGCATTAGTGTCGAACAGAGTCGGTATAATTGTCGAGCAGACTCGGTATAAATGCTCCGTAGAGTCAAGCATCACAAAGAATGACTCTATGCGTCACAAAGAATGGTTCTACGCGTCATAAACAATGGCTCTACGCGTCATAAAGAAATGCCTGAAACTTCATAAAGAATTACCCGAAACTTCATAAACATTTCACCGAAACTTCATAAACATTTCACCGAAAGTTTGCGAAGATTTTCGATTTCTTATTGAAGTGTTGCTTTGATGAAGTTCACCTTGTCTGGGGCATAGAGTTTGATGGGCTTGTTGCCTTTGGTTACCTCTATGTGAGGATGGTCGGTGCAAGGAGTTTATTGCAAAAGTACGTATGGAATTAGACGTATTTTTCACCTTTTAATGAAAAACGAAGAAAAATTATTATATTTGCTGAAAAAACAAATATATCATTGACAATAATTGATAAATAATAAATACATTACCTATTATGAAAAAGAGAAATTACATCATCATTATTGCGCTCGCACTGGTATGCTGCGTGAACGCAATGGCAGAGACAAAACAATCTGACAAGAAATCTGGTTTCCCAGAACTTGACGAATGGGCACAAGATATTGTCAGCCGCAAACTGAACCAGTTGGGATATCCAGTAAACCAAGACATCCATCTAAAAGAATTCTACAAATGGTTTATTGCCAATGACCTTGAGATTGTAGGTTTGAACAATGTTGGCGACCCTTTCACTGACAACGCTGCATTACTATCGGCTCATAAATTTGAGCGTGAGGTACTGAGATTTTTCGCACCTCTCTATGGCATAGACGAAAATGATGTTTGGGGACTTGTCAGTAATAGTGGAACGGATGGTAACAATCATGGGATATACTTTGGTGTAAACTACCTACGAAACACTACGGGCAAGACACCTATTATGTACGTTTCTGACGAAGCGCACTATTCGAATATGCGACTTGCAGATTTGCAAAACCTCGATATAAAACTCGTTAAGAGTGACGACATGGGACGTATGATTCCTGAAGAACTGGAAAAAGCCCTCGACACTTCACGTCCTTGTCTAATAGTATATGCAATGGGGTCCACGTTTAAGGGTGCTATTGACGACCAAAAAGCACTCAATGAGGTATTGGCACGCCACCCTGAAATGCCTGTATTCCGCCACGTAGATGCTGCCCTCTTCGGGGGCTACCTGCCTTTTACAAAACACAAAGACATGGTAAACAGCAAGGTATTGCAGTTCGAATCCATCGCCATCAGCGGTCACAAGTTCTTCGGCATGGACGAGCCAGCAGGTCTCTTCATCACCACAAAAAATGTGTACGACCATCAGTCGAACTACAACATCGCTTATATAAATGATGACATGAGAATGATAAACTGTTCACGTTCTGCCGTCAACGCCCTGAAGTTCTGGTGGCTCGTCAAGACCATAGGTTACGATACATGGTGCAAACAAGCTGAGGACATACTAAAAAACACCGACTATCTCAAGTCACAACTTGACAAGATACACTACCCGAACTGGAAGAACGATTATAGTAACACCATATTCTTCAAACGTCCGTCAGAGGAGATTGTAAAGAAATATGCTCTTGCATCCAATCATGATGACCGTTTCGGTGGAGACCTGTCGCATATTGTAGTAATGCAACATGTTAACAAGGCAAAAATAGATCAACTGATAAAAGACCTGAAAAAGAGCCTCGATGGGGGGACAGGGCTTGTAAAACATAAAATTTCAAAATAATTGAATTATTTTTTGTTTTTGTATTCAATTTATTGTAACTTTGCACCCCGAAATTAACGATAAAGTATAAATAATATGTCTAAGGTTTGTCAAATCACAGGTAAAAAGGCGATGATTGGAAACAATGTTTCCCATTCTAAGCATCGTACAAAACGCAGTTTTGACATCAACCTCTTCCAAAAGAAGTTCTACTACGTAGAAGAAGGTTGCTGGATTAGTCTCAAGCTTTGTGCTCAGGGTCTTCGTATGATCAATAAGGTTGGTCTTGATGCTGCTCTGAAAAATGCTGTAGAGAAAGGTTACTGCGATTGGAAAGATATTAAAGTAATAGGAGAATAATACTATGGCAAAGAAAGCAAAAGGCGATAGAATTCAGGTCATCCTTGAATGCACGGAGATAAAGAACAGCGGTCTCCCTGGAACAAGCCGTTATATCACAACTAAGAACCGCAAGAACACTCCTGAAAGATTAGAGTTGATGAAATACAATCCTATAATGAAGAAGATGACTCTTCACAAGGAGATTAAATAATATTTTTAAGAAAGGAACTTAAAGATGGCAAAAAAAACCGTTGCAACCCTCCAGACAGGTAATGAAGGACGTACTTACAGTAAGGTCATCAAGATGATAAAGAGCCCTAAGACAGGTGCTTACTGTTTTGAAGAGAAAATGGTGCCTAACGATGACGTGAAGGCATATTTCAAATAAAAGAATTTTTCATAACTATACATAAAAAAGAGTTCGGAACAAATCCGAACTCTTTTTTTAGGCTTCTTCTACCACTTCCTCTGTTTTCTCGATTTCCGTGTTTATAAGTTTCTTGTTCACATCACGGAATTCAAACTGAAGGAAAGCGAGTTTCTGCGACTGGACTACTCTTAATCCCAGTCCATACTTAAATTGCCATTTACGCTTTATGGAAATAAGTCCCTTATTGATATACGCATACACATACGGATGCACATAGAGGACACATTTCCGTTGCTTCAATACGTTAACAACGTAGTCAATTTTTTCTTCAAGCTTTTCAACGAAGAAGATGCTTCCTCCAATCTTTCCCGTGCCCATACATACCGGGCATTTTTCATCTGCGTTGAAATCTATTACTGGACGCACCCTCTGGCGCGTGATTTGCATGAGTCCGAACTTGGTAAGTGGCAGTATCTGATGTTTTGCCCTATCTGCTTCCATGTTCTCACACATGCGGTCATACAAAGTCTGTCGGTCTTCCGCCAAGTCCATATCGATGAAATCCACGACGATTATTCCTCCCATATCACGCAATCGCAACTGACGAGCCAATTCATCAGCCGCCATGAGGTTTACCTCCAAAGCATTCGCCTCATGCCCATCTTTCGATTGCGATCTTATTCCACTATTGACATCTACCACATGTAATGCCTCAGTGTGTTCTACAACAAGATAAGCACCTTTTTTGACACTTACAATCCTACTAAACGACGATTTGATTTGTCTTGTCACATCAAACTTGTCGAAGATTGGTTCCAGTTCTGAATAGTAATTGACTATGCCCTTTTTCTTTGGCTCTATCAAAGATACATATTCCCGAACCTCTTCAGCAACCTTCTTGTCGTTGACATAGATACTCTCAAACGAAGAATTGAAAACATCACGCAACATTGATACCACCCTGTGTCTTTCTTCATAGACAAGTGCAGGGATAGAATCTGACTTATGGACATTTTCGATGATTGTTTTCCATCTCGCCATAAGTCTTTTTAGTTCTGCATCAAGGTCTGCGACTTTCTTTCCTTCAGCAGCTGTGCGGACTATTATCCCCACATTCTGAGGAAGGATACTCGTTACTAAATGCCTTAAGCGTGCTTTCTCTTGTTTGTCTGCGATTTTAGAAGATACCGTTATTCTGTTTCCAAATGGAAGCAATATCAGATAACGCCCTGTTAATGATATCTCTCCCGAAACACGCGGCCCCTTTGTCGATATCGGCTCTTTGGTAATCTGTACTAATACTTCCTGGTCTTTTTCCAAGAAGTTTTGAATTAAGCCGTCTTTAGGTGGTTCCATTTCCCTCTTTGCCCTTGCAAAAGAAGGAATCCTCTTCCTATCGCTGATGACTTGTTTAAGATACTTTGTATGTGAAATAAATTGACTACCTAAGTCAGGATAATGAAGAAAGGCATCCTTTTCGGAGCCTATGTTTATAAAGCTGGCATTCAATCCTGGCATCAGTTTCTTAACCTTTGCCACATAGATGTTACCAACAGAAAATGATTCTTCTGTCTTCTCTTTTTGAACTTCGACTAGTTTTCCGTCTTCGAGAAGTGCTATTGAGATTTCTTCCTGTTGGACATCAATAACAACTTCATTTTTCATTTCTTACTTTAGGTATTAATGAAAGAGCAAGTACTCTTACTTGCTCTTGTGTCTGTTCTTTCTCAGTCTTTTTTTACGCTTGTGCGTAGCCATCTTGTGGCCTTTTTTCTTTTTTCCGTTAGGCATATCTGTAAATATTTAAAAATTATACATTATCATATCTTTTCTACTTGTTCTGCAAATGTCTTGCATGCCTTGAACACTGGTATGTCATGTGCAGGAACAACCATTGTAGTATTTCTTGATATATTACGTGCTGTCTTCTCTGCACGACGTTTTAAGAGGAATGTACCAAAACCACGAAGATATACATTTTCTTTATTCTTCATAGTATCCTTAATTTCCTCCATCATGGCCTCGACAATTACAAGAGCCGTCTTCTTGTCAACCCCTGTCCTTAGGGAAATATTATTGACCAATTCTGCTTTAGTCATATCCTTTTATATTTCTATTTTTCAAAAAAACTTTGCAAAGATAGTAATAATTAGTCAGTTACAAAAATTTTACATCAAAAATTTTGCAACGTCACCTTATTAAAGCCATCTATCATTTCTGCAATAATGTCGCCAGCAGTCTTGATTTCCTTTATATGAGACACTATCTGACCTATTTCAAGTTCACCTTCTACGAGGTCTCCGTCATAGATTCCAAGCTTTGGTCTGCCGGCTCCGATTATCTCTAACAGTTCTTCTGCACTCGCGCCTCCGTTTTCAGCTTCAAGAACACGCTGGAAAAACTCATTTTTCACCAATCGTGTTGGTGACAATTTCTTCAGCACTAGCATAGTGTCTCCTTCTTGAAGGTTTAGGCAGTATTTTTTGAATGCTTCACATGCTCCGCTTTCTTCGCATAATGCAAACGCTGTTCCTACCTGCACACCTTCTGCTCCGAGTGCAAAGGCCGCAGCCATAGCCCTACCAGAAGCTATTCCACCTGCTGCGATGACAGGTATTGCAGGATTTGCTGTTGCTTCCAAGGCATCCACCACCTGCGGTATGAGGGTCATGGTTGTTGTCTCTTCTCGCCCATTATGTCCTCCTGCCTCAAAGCCTTCTGCGACAACTGCGTCAACACCAGCCTCTTGACATTTGAGAGCAAACTTACTACTTGAAACAACATGTCCCACCTTAATGCCAAGAGAATGAAACATCTCCGTATATTTCTTAGGATTGCCTGCTGACGTGAACACTATCGGCGGAAGTTCTTCCTTTATGACATCTACCAATTCCTCTATATTAGGTTTCATCATTGGAAGATTCACACCCCAATTGCCTTTTGCGTCCAAGTCAGAAAGTGACTCTCTGAGTTTAGCGATATGTTCACGAAGGACACCAGCCGTCATACTGCCAGCACCGATGAGTCCAAGTCCGCCCGCCTTACATACTGCTGACGCGAGACGCCAACCAGAGCACCACACCATGCCACCAGCAATAATAGGATAACGCAGTCCGAAGATATCACATATTCTGTTCATATTATATATTTTTATTTACTTTTTGGGACAGGGATAGCATCGACACGTATCTGATGACGTCCACCTTCAAAATCTGTGGCAAAAAATTCATCCATAATCTTACGTGCCATATCAGTAGATATAAATCGTCCAGGCATGACAAGGACATTAGCATCATTGTGTTGACGTATGAGATGAGCAATCTCAGGTACCCATGCCAGACCGGCACGGATAGCCTGATGCTTATTGAGTGTCATAGAGATTCCTTCCCCACTGCCACATACGGCAATGCCAGGATAGACTTCTCCACTTTCTATGCCCTCTGCAAGTTTATGTCCAAACTCGGCATAATTGCAACTATCTTCCGTATATGTGCCATAGTCTTTGTATGCCAGTCCTTTTTCGTCAAGATATTTCTTGACAAACTGTTTCAGTTCAAACCCAGCATGGTCACTTGCAATTCCTATGGTCATTTCAAAAGTTCTTTTACCTGATTATACACATTTTCTCCAGTGTAGCCGAGCTTCTCATCCAGCACCTTATATGGTGCAGAGAAACCGAAGCTACGCATACCCCAGATTTTTCCAGAACATGCAGGAACAAGTCCTTCGAGTGTTACAGGCAGACCTGCCGTCATGCCAAAGCGTTTAATGCCACACGGCAAAACTTCCTTTTGGTACGCCTCTGGTTGATTGCGGAACAATCCCTCCGATGGTACGCTGACAATACTGCACTTAATACCATCCTTACGCAACAGTTCTGCACCTGCGACAAGTGTGCTCACCTCTGAGCCCGAAGCAACGAGTACAACATCAGGGTCTGCGTCAGAGTCAGCAACAATATAAGCACCCTTTCTTGCCAAAGAGTAGTCGTTGCCTGCAGGCAAGTCATTGATATTCTGACGAGAGAAGATGAGAGCTGTAGGCGTTGTTGTATTTTCCATTGCCATCTGCCAAGCCACCGTTGTCTCCTTTGCATCAGCAGGACGCAAGACGAGCATTGAATTATGTCCATGATGATTCTGTAGTTTCTCCATGAGACGTATCTGTGCCTCTTGTTCCACAGGTTCATGAGTAGGACCATCTTCTCCTACACGGAAAGCATCGTGAGTCCATATAAACTTAACAGGTAACTCCATGAGTGCAGCCATACGAACAGCAGGTTTCATATAATCAGAAAATACGAAGAATGTGCCACATGCTGGTATGACGCCACCATGCAGAGCCATACCAATGCAACAACATGCCATAGTAATCTCAGCGACACCAGCCTGGAAGAATGCACCACTGAAATCATTAGCAGCAAAAGATGTTGTCTGTTTGAGGAATCCATCTGTCTTATCGGAATTTGACAAGTCAGCAGAAGCACATATCATGTTAGGTACTTGCTGTGCCAACTGTGCGAGTACCGTAGCACTTGCACTGCGTGTAGCATCGTTCTCCTTCTGCACTACCTTACTCCAATCAATGACAGGAGCTTTACCACTGAACCATTCCTCCAACATAGCAGCCTTATCATGGTTGGCTGTCTCCCACGTATTTTCCTCTGCATAGCGTTCTGCGCATATCTTCTTCAAATCTATTGCACGCTGTGCATACAACTGTTTCACATCATCAAAAATCTGGAACGGAGATTCTGGATTTCCGCCAAGATTTTCTATTGTCTTGACAAAGTTTCCACCTCCAAGCGGAGCACCATGAGTCTTGCAGTTTGCTTCATAAGAAGAGCCATCTTCCTTACGTGCACCCTTACCCATGATACATTTTCCTATTATGAGGGCGGGGCTACCCTTAACTGCCTTTGCCCATTCTATTGCCTCGCGTATCTGCTTAACATCATTACCATCAATTTCTTTAACCTTCCAGCCCCATGCCATATATTTTGCAGCGGTGTTTTCCTGCATTACCACTTTCACTTCTGTTGAAAGCTGGATGTCATTGGAGTCATAGAACATTACAAGATTATCCAATCCAAGAAGACCAGCGATGCGCCCTGCACCTTGTGAGATTTCCTCCTCTACCCCACCGTCTGAGATGTAAGCATAGATAGTCTCCTTTTCAAAAGAAGGATTACCAGTACGAGCAGCCAAGAACTTTGCTGCAATAGCAGCACCGACAGCATAAGTATGTCCCTGTCCGAGAGGACCAGATGTATTCTCTATGCCACGAGCAATATTGAACTCTGGATGCCCAGTCGTAGGAGAGCCCCACTGACGCAGATTTGCGAGTTCGTCAAGTGAATATTTACCCGCCAAACAGAGTTGTGCATACAACATCGGAGCCATGTGTCCTGGATCGAGGAAGAAACGGTCACGAGCCTTCCATGACGGATTTTCAGGATCGTAAGTAAGATATTCCGAATACAATACATTTATAAAATCAGCACCACCCATAGCACCACCAGGATGGCCACTTTTTGCTTTTTCCACCATTGATGCAGCAAGAATACGAATATTGTCTGCCGCACGATTAAGTATTTTAATGTCGTTCATTTTTATCGTTGTTAATGAATTGATTTTCTATAATTTATTTTTTTGATTCCACAGCAGCATGTTCAATAGGAAGACATGCCTTATAATTCTCTAGATAACGATTAAAGCCTTCCACCTCCTTATCTGTAGGTGCTATCTCTGTTCCTGTATTGCCAGCAAAGACAACATCTTCGAGATAATCGGCAAGGTTTTTGCCTTCTGCCTTGATGAGATATGCTGCCAACAGTGCGATACCCCAAGCACCACCTTCGCCAGCAGTTTCCATGACAGAGATTGGAGAGTTTAAGGCGGCAGCAAGCATCTTCTGCCCCACAACAGGAGTAGTGAAATATCCGCCATGTCCCGTTATCCTATCAACACGTACATGCTCATCTTTGATAAGGATATCATTACCTATCTTCAATGCACATACAGCAGCATAAAGATTTGCACGCATAAAATTGGCAAGTGAGAATTTGTCATTCGCAGAACGAACAACCAAAGGTCTGCCTTCTGTAAGTCCTGTGATAGGCTCGCCTGAGATATAGTTGTAAGAAACCAATCCTCCGCAGTCAGCATCACCACGCAAAGCCTCGTTGAAAAGCTTTACATAAATCTGATACATATCAACAGGGACACCAATCAATTCTTGATATTCTTTGAAGATATTAACCCAAGCATTGATATCGGACGTACAGTTATTGCAATGTACCATTGCCACAGGACTACCATCTGGAGTGGTCACCATATCTATTGATTCATACGGACGAGATAGTTCTTTTTCCAAGACAAGCATAGAGAAAGAAGATGTACCAGCTGACACATTACCCGTACGTTGTTTGACAGCATTCGTTGCAACCATTCCAGTACCTGCATCACCTTCTGGAGGACAGAGTGGTATGCCAGCCTTCAGATGTCCACTGACATCAAGACGAGCAGCACCTTCTGCCGTAAGCATTCCGGCATCTTCTCCTGCCGCAAGCACCTTTGGAAGTATCTCCTGTAATGTCCATCCATATCCCTTTGGAGCAATGAGATTGTTGAATTTCTCAACCATAGATGCAGAATAATCTTTTGTTGTGGAATCTATTGGCAACATACCCGAAGCGTCGCCTATACCCAACACCTTACATCCTGTCAGTTGCCAATGTATGTAGCCAGAAAGTGTTGTAAGATATTTTATATCTTTTACATGGTCGTTACCTTCCAAGATACATTGATACAGGTGAGAAATACTCCATCTGAGAGGTATGTTAAAGTTAAACAGTTTCGACAACTCTGATGCAGCCTTGCCTGTATTGGTATTTCGCCAAGTACGGAATGGAACAAGAATTTTTTCTTCTTCATTGAAAGCCATATAGCCATGCATCATAGCACTGATACCTATTGCTGCAAGGTTTTCAATTTCCACACCATACTGTTTCTTCACATCGTCACGCAGGCTACTATAGCAAATCTGTAATCCACTCCACACATCATCAATACTATATGTCCACAGATTATCAATAAGTTGATTTTCCCAAGTATGACTACCTTGTGCAATAGGCTTATTCTCGTCATCGATAAGCACTGCCTTTATTCTTGTTGAGCCAAATTCGATACCAAGAACCGCCTTGCCAGATTGTATTATTTCTTTTGCTGTCATATAATAATCATTATTTATTTAAGTGCCTTGTTCAGCATGTAATACACCTCATTCATACGGAGTTCTTTCTTGAACTCAGGTATTGTAGTATCTTTGTTTATCTGAACATATTCTATACCTGCCATCTCTGCGAAGTCATCCCAATACTCTGCTGTAATATCATAAGAGAAAGCACTATGGTGTGTACCTCCAGCGAGAATCCATGCAGCAGCACCAACCTCGAACGATGGCTGTGGCACCCATAAAGCAGACGCTACAGGTAAGTTTGGCATTGGTTTTGGTTTGATACATTCCACTTCTTGTGTGATAAGACGGAAACGGTTGCCCAAATCAACAACTGTTGCCTTGATACCCTTGCCCACCTTAGATGTAAATACCAAGCGAGCAGTCTGTTGCTTGCGAACACCTATACCGAGGAAATGTACCTCAAGTGTAGGCTTGTCTGTTGCGATGAGTGGGCACACTTCAAGCATGTGCGACTGAAGAATAGAACTTCTATCGCCAGCAAAATTGAGCGTATAATCTTCGAGGAAAGAACATCCTGTTGGCATTCCCTGTTGAATAATCCACAGACTGCGATACAAGCATGCTGTCTTCCAGTCTCCTTCTGCTCCGAATCCAATACCTTCAGCCATGAGACGTTGTGATGCAAGACCTGGTATCTGGTCGAAACCAACAAAGTTCGGATTGTCGATATCAGCATCGCCAAGGTCGTCAAAGTTAGTGGTAAAGGCTGTAGCTCCCTCGTCTTCTAGTACACGACGTAGAGCAATCTCTGCTTTTGCAGCATTTCGAACTTTTTCCCAATACACATCTTCACCAGATTCGTCAATCTTGATTGTATATTCTTTCTTATATTGTTCCACGAGAGCCTCCACCTCTGCATCCGTCACCTTCTTGAAATACTCCATCAAAGATGATACAGGATAATAATCAACATGGTAGCCTAGACGTTGTTCAAATTCCACGCGGTCGCCATCAGTTACAGCAACATTATTCATGTTCATTCCAAACATTAGACAACGTACATTCTTTGAATCTGCAACACCAGCAGCGACACGTGCCCAAACAGCTATCTTCTTCTGTGCTTCTTCGCTCTTCCAATATCCAACAACAACTTTTCTTGGTACGCGCATACGAGTACAAATATGTCCAAACTCAATATCGCCATGAGCACTCTGATTTAGGTTCATGAAGTCCATATCCATTGTATCCCATGGTATTTCTGAGTTGTATTGTGTATGGAAATGCAATAATGGTTTCTGCAAAGCCTGCAAACCCTTTATCCACATCTTGGCAGGAGAGAATGTATGCATCCACGTTATGATACCGATACATTTCTCTTCGTTATTGGCAGCCTTCATTATATCTTCCACTTCTTTAGAAGAGTTGGCTGTGCCCTTATATATCACCTTAACAGGTATATTTCCAGACTCATTGAGTCCGTTTACCATTTCCTTTGAATGACCATCTACAATCTTTACTGTTTCACCACCATAAAGTAGTTGTGCACCAGTAACCCACCAAAGTTCTAAATTTTCAAAATTCTGTACCATAATATATAATTTAAATTGTTTTCTTTTGACCGTAATAAGCATTAGGTCCATGTTTTCGACTGAAATGTTTCTCGACGAGCAACGGATTCATTGTCGTATTAGGATTCAATGTATAAGAAATATAAGCCATCTTGGCACACTGTTCCATGACTGTAGCATGATAAACAGCCTCAGCAGGATCTTTACCCCATGCAAAAGGACCATGATTCTTCACCAACACACCTGGATTATGAATATAATTGAGTTTTGAGAAACGTTCTACAATAACGATTCCTGTCTCCTTCTCATATTCATCCATCTGTTCCTTACGCATATCAGCAGTACATGGTATCTCATCATGGAAATAATCAGCATGAGTAGTACCAATATTTTTAACATCCAACCCTGCCTGTGCCCAAGCGGTGGCATAAGTAGAATGGGTATGGACTATACCACCAATATTCGGGAATGCCTTGTACAACACGAGGTGTGTCGGGGTATCGGAAGACGGATTAAGGTCGCCTTCTACAACCTTTCCTGTTTCCAAATCCACAACAACCATATCGGAAACCTTCATGGCATCATAACTGACGCCAGAAGGTTTTATTACAACAAGGCCTTTTTCACGATCTATACCAGAGACATTACCCCATGTAAAAATCACGAGACCATGTTTTACCAAATCAAGATTTGCCTTAAAAACTTTTTCTTTCAGTTCTTCTAACATAGATGATTACTTTTTATAAGTATTAAAGTTTGCCTATCACGCGGTAGGCAAACTTTTTTGTATTACCACAACCAGATATAGAGAATAGCGAGAATCGCGATTACTCCAATTGCACCAATGTTGAATGCCTTGTCGGTCTTGAATATGTTAAGATCAATAGCAACACACTTTGGATCCTGCACCTTGTCCTTTGCATTTGAGCGCAAGTATATTGAGAGTACTAGGAATACTGTTGCGAGGAAGAAGATTGATTCAAATCCCAAAGCACGCATAGATGGATCAATAACTCCAACAATACCTACTGCGTAGCAGATAATAGCGAGTACAAAGAATATCTTTGAATACTTCAACTGCATTGCAATCTGACCTCCATCCAATGTATCTGCATCGACAGTCTTCTTGCTTGTAAGAGAAAGAGTGACGAACAGGATAACGAGGCAGAAGAATACATAGCCCATGCGGATGAGGAATGGTACGTCTGGTAACAAGAACTTGAACAGAATTGAGAATGCGAATGTACCGATTGCCGCAACAACTGCTGCAGTACCAGAAGCACGCTTCCACAAAAGTCCAAGACCAAAGATGACAACGATACCAGGATATACGAAGCCAGAGTATTCCTAAATAATCTGGAATGCTTGGTCAGCACCACCCATGATAGGATATACAGCAATAAGAGCTATGACGAGAGCAGTAAGTGATGTAAGACGACCAACGCCAACCAACTTCTTTTCGCTTGCATTCTTATTCAGGAACTTCTTGTAGATGTCCATTGTGAAGATTGTAGAAGTTGAGTTAAACATTGAAGCGAGTGAAGAAATTACTGCTGCTGCGAGAGCTGCGAACGAAAGTCCCTTCACGAATATAGGTGTGAAGTTGCGGATGAGGTATGGATATGCGTCATCAGAACGGTCAATAGAACCAGCAAGTGTTGCCTTGAGGTCAACACACTCTGGTGAATTCATAATATAAAATGCACAAACACCTGGGATACATACGATGAATGGAATCAAAATTTTAAGGAACGCTGCGAAGATCATACCCTTCTTTGCTTCTGACAAAGATTTTGCAGCAAGACCTTTCTGGATTATATACTGGTTGAAACCCCAGTAACCAGTGTTTGTCAACCACATTGCACCTACAACAAGGGCAATACCTGGAAGGGTGAAATATGGGTCGTTGGTAATGTCAGGAAACAAATCTTCATTCCTTGTTACGACAAGATTGAAGTGATGGTCGCCTGCCTGTGACGCAAACCAATTGCCAATATGTCCCAATGCACCGAGAGCACCTCCTGCGAGCTCCATCTTGTCGGCAATTACATCAAGAGCGAAGTAGGCTGTGATAAGACCACCACCAACAAGGAATGTGACCTGCATTACGTCTGTCCATGCTACAGAAGCCAAACCGCCGTAAATAGAATAGACACCTGCAATGACGAAGAGGGCAAGGATGATTATGAGCAAAGTGTAGTCAACTTCCATTCCCATCATAACACCCATTACAGTTGGCAAACCAAGGATTTGCTTAATAGCCAATGCACCGAGCCATGCTACGGATGTAAGGTTGATGAACACATAGAGGAACAACCAGAAGATTGAGAACGACAAACCAACGCCCCAGTTGTAGCGGTCGCTAAGGAACTGAGGTATGGTAAAGATCTTTCTTTCAATCATCAATGGCAAAAGGAATTTACCAACAACAATCAGCGTGGCGGCAGCCATAAGCTCGTAAGCGGCGATAGCGATACCTGATGCGAATGCCGAACCTGACATTCCGATAAACTGCTCAGCTGAAATGTTTGCTGCGATGAGTGATGCACCAACCGCCCACCATGTCAATGTGTTACCTGCAAGGAAGTAGTCGTTCGATGACTTCTCCTGTCCTTTCTTGCCTCTTGAGAGAAAGAGTCCTAAACATACGAGTAGTATGATGTAGAATATCACAACTACATAGTCAATGGTCGCAAATCCATTATTCTGTAAAGCTTCTATTATCTTCATATTATATAATTTTAGTTAATTATCATTTTGTCAATTTCTCTGCAACAGAAAATTTATATGCACAATGGCTGTGATATGTTTCTCCTGCTTTCAACAATGCTGTAGGCCAATTTGGTTTATTCGGAGTATCAGGATACTTCTGTGTTTCAAGACAGATTGCAGCACGTTTATCATACACTTTTCCATATTTTCCCGTAACACTTCCATCAAGGAAATTGCCAGTATAAACCTGCACTCCAGGTTCGTTAGTATATACATCCAGACGGATGCCTGTTATCGGAGACCACAGACTTACAGCGATTTCCTCTTTTTCAACATCAGCACTTCCGCTGTACGTATTCAAGCACCAGTTATGGTCATAACCCATACCGAATTTCAACTGCTGATTATCTGCATTTATATCCTTACCAATTGTCTTTGGAGTTCTGAAATCAAAAGGAGTATCTTTTACACTTACGATCTCTCCAGTTGTCATAAACGTACTATCAACAGGTGTCATATAGTCTGCATTGATATACAATTCACAATTCTCAATGTTTCTTGAAGGATCGCCATTCAGATTAAAATAACTATGATTAGTCATATTGATTACTGTTGTTGCAGTTGTTGTTGCAGTATAATCAATATCTATTGTATTGTCTGCCTTAAGAGTATAGACAACAGATGCCGTCACCTCTCCTGGGAAGTTAGAGTCGCCGCCTGGAGACACAAGCGTCATCTTTACCACAGAATCATTCACCTGTTCACCATCATATACAGCATACTGCCATCCCTGAGGACCTCCATGCAGACAATGTCCATAGTTATTCACTGGCAACTGAATCTCCTTTCCTTCAACAACAATACGTCCTTTATTTATTCTATTTGCATACCTACCAATGGCTGCTCCAAAGTCACTACCGCCATAAGTTGCTGTATCTGCATATTGTTTTATGTTGTCATAACCAAGAACAACATCTTGAAAGTATCCGTCTTTGTCTGCAACAAGAATCTGCACGATGCGAGCACCAAAATTCGTAATACTCACACTCATCCCATTTTCATTGACAATGGTAAACAATTTTACAGCCTTGTCATTAACGACCGTATCAAACTTCGCCTCATCAATAGACAAGTCATTTTCCGCACAAGCAAACAAAGAAACAACCATACTTACACCCAGAATATACTGGACAGATTTTAATAACTTTTTCATAACAATATATATTTTAGTTTGTAATCTTCCGTAAAACGGTGTAAAGTTACATTTTTTTTCACACGCAACAAAGAAAAAAGCCGAGATTTTCATCTCAGCTTCTTTGTATTTGTAATTATAAATTTTAGTTACTGCTTAATGTATTTTTTACCATGATGGATAACAATTCCGCGATAACCATCATTTACTCTAACACCTTGCATATTATAGATTACATCGTGCTTTGCATTTTGTACTTCGTTGATTGATTTGATGCCTGATGTTGTCGTTATTGAATAGTCGTCAATGAGGACATCGCAAGCAGTATATTTATCTACTGTTGTCTTAGGATTCATAACAACGAGGCAGATTATTGTCTCTTCAGGAAGTTCGAATGTATAAGATACTTCTGTCCATGCGTTATTTTTTACGGTAGCATACTCGTCATACTTGTATGAACCAACGTTCCCGTCAACAACAGGGACGTAACCTGGACGGACTTGTGATGTATCCTGAGTTTCACTATTTGTTTTTGCATAGAATTTTACAGCATAAGTTCCTGCAGGGAGTTTCATTTCCTTAAATGCAAGACGAACATTGCTAGAAGCATTGCACTTTACGTTTAC
>JAGHTI010000075.1 GCA_018065415.1 Candidatus Equicola stercoris | reverse complement strand
AGTGACGAACTCGTCACAAAGAAATGGTCAACTCTTCATAAAGAATTGCCTAACTCTTCATAAAGAATTATATAACTCTTCATAAAGAATTACCCACATCTCCATAAAGAATTTGTCAACGCGTCATTTTGATAATATCTTCACGTCGTTTTGACAAAAACTATATGAAGTGTTGAAATCGAAATCTGCTCGCAAATGATTTTTAACCTCTCGCAGAGATGAAATACGCATTGACTGCATCAATTCCCACAAAATGCCGATTGCTCACATCCAAAGTGAACTTTGTTGTGACCACCGCATTCTGCTATGCACTCCGTGCCACGTATTTCATTACGCAGAGAGCAGAGGCGCACCTTTTAGGTGCTACGCAGAGTTTTTAGTGGCGGATAAGATTGACATTCTCTACATGAGTTCTTGTATCAATGATAAAGTCAACTTGGTACACTCGTACTTCCAACTAAGTACACTCGTACTTCCAACTAAGTACACTCGTACTTTCAACTAAGTACACATAAACTTCCAACAATGGTCATTCGTACTTCCAACTATGTACATTCGTATTTCCAATAGTGGTTGGTCGTACTTACAAATATGCACATTCGTATTTCCAACAGTGGTTGGTCACATCATCAATTTTGGTTGCACACATTATCAATTTCGGTTGCACACATCAGCAATTGCGGTAGCTTACACCAACATTTACGGCTTCTAACATCTGCATTTACGGTTGCTTATATCAACAATAAATGTTTTTTTTATTCTTGTCTGCTAATCCATCTGTAGATGGTGTTTATTTGAAATGCAGTCTTGCACGTGTTGTGCCTGTGTAGTTCAGTGACGGTTGTTTCCGTAGCCATTGTTCCGTAAGGTCGGAACAGGATATGTTGAGGTCGGTGCCGCGTGACTTGTCAACGGTGGTGATGATGCTACTGACATAGCTGTTTGTCACTACCTTGTAGGTCTTGTCGTGCGACAACGGTTTCCCATTTTTGTCTTTGATGGTGATGGATAGGGGATGGGTGCTATCTTTTCGCGTTCCCTTGCGGACGTTCATCTCGTAGGTGATGCCTGAAACGAAGACTGGTTGTTTTTCATCTAATTCGTAGCAGTTCATGATGAAGTCTGCGACTTCCTTTCCTGTAAGGTTATAGACAACTGCATTGTTGCCGAAGGGGTCGAGTTCGAGAAGGTCGCCCTTGGTGAAGTTGCCGACAGGGAAGGTGGCATAGCGTACGCCTCCTCCGTTCTGTATTGCTATGTCTGCACCTGTCATGGCTACGAGTGCATCCATCTCCATGTTTCCAAGTTCTTCCTGTGTCTGGAATGGTGATGCCACGGTGGTGAGCGTTTTCTTCATCTCAGGATTGTTGTAGTAGTCGGCCACCATCTGGCTTATCTCTGCGTTCTCTTTGCTGAATGTGGAGAGTGGGAAGATTTGGCTTTTGCGGTTATGTGGTTTTGCGGTTGTACGGTTATGCGGTTGTACGGTTGAGCTTTGCTCTTTGTCCACTTCAATATCTACTATTGCGACGTGGGAGAGTTTGCTTTTGGCTTGTGTGATGAGGACTCCGTTGTGGAAAAAGTTGTCTTGCATCAGTGTGTGTGAGTGTCCTCCGAGGATGACATCTATCCAAGGATATTTCTCGGCGGTGTCGAGGTTTGTCTCGTAGCCGTCATGGGAGAGAAGGACAAGGACATCGCACTGACTACGCATCCACTGATATGACGGCAGTATGCTGTCGATAGGGTGGAATGACATGCCACTAAGGTTGTTAGGATGTGAGTCTGGAATATGATGAGCATTTATCTGTATGCTACCGATGATGCCTATCTTCACACCATCTACATCGAGAAAGGTGTATGGGAAGATATGGAGTCGGCAGGTGTCGTCAATGTTGACATTGGCACAGAGATGCTTGAAACGGCTGTTGTTGATGATGTATCGCAATCCATCATGACGTCCGTCAAACTCATGGTTGCCAATGGCTGTGGCATTGAAACCTATCTTGTTCATTAACGCTGTCATCGGGTAGCCAGTGTGTTCATACTTATCGTTGTAAGGGTTGCCTGTGCGGTTGTCGCCAGCAGAGAGAAGTATGAGGTGTGGGTCAACGGTGCGGAGCGAGTCAACGAGAGCTGCAAGTCGTGGCATGCTCTTGAGGTTGGCATGCATATCGTTGACGGCAACGATCTTCACGTGTCGTGTCTGTGCTGTTGCGAACAGGCATGACAGAATGACTAATGTCAGCGTAATGAAATGTTTCATGATTTTACGGTTATATCTTTTTAGGGGTCTAAGAGGTCTAAGAGGTCTGAGGGGTCTGAGAGGTCTGAGGGGTCTAAGATTTTTCGATTTTTCGACTTTTAGACCTCTTTGACCTCTTTGACTTTTACGGTTATCGTTATCGTAGCGTCAGCGTATCGTAATCTCCCAAATGGGTTATTGTTGTGAGCCAGCGACAATGTCGAGAAGTTCGCTGGTGATGGCTTGCTGACGTGACTTGTTGTACTGCAGGTTCAGTTCGCGCAACAGTTCATCGGCGTTGTCTGTTGCTGTCTGCATGGCTATCATACGTGCAGCATGTTCGCAAGCATTGCTGTCGAGAAGTGCTGTGTACATCTTCAGATTCAGTTCCTTCGGCACGAGTTCGCGCATGACGGTTTCCACATCCGGTTCTACGATGAAGTCGGAACGTAGGTTCACACCAACATAGTCAGCGTGAACGTCAACAGACTCTCCATGACCGCCTTTTTCTTTCAGGTAGTCGAGGGAAGCCTGCGAGGCATCGATGCGTGTAAGGTCACGGTCGTTGACATTTAGTTTGTCGAGTGAGACGTCAATAGGCAGATACTGCTCGCGTGTGACGATATGTGACGCTGCACTACGGAAGTGATGATAGAGGAGTTCTACACGGTCTATTTCGTGTGCCGCAAAGGCATGACGGAGGTCTGTGGCGAGTGTGCGACACTCGCTGGCATTTGGCTTGTCAGCAAGGGTGCTGAAGTCGCCCTGCGGTGTGAAACCGAGTTTCTTGACCTTGTCATATACCTTGCGTCCGATAGGGTAGATGAGGATGTTTTCCTTTCCAACCTTTTCGGTGTATTCGTCAATGACCTTGAGTAGCAGTCGGATGATATTGGCATTGAAGCCTCCGCATAGAGAACTATTGGAAGTGAACACTACGAGTGCCACCTTCTTGAGTTGTTTGTGCGGATGCTGGTACGGACTTTCCTGATCATCGTAAGAAGACAGGAAACTCTTCAAAATATGGTCGAGGGCTGTCTCGTACGGCATCATGTTTTCTATCATCGTCTGTGCGTGATGCAGTTTTGACGATGCTACCATCTTCATGGCACTAGTAATCTTACGAGTGCTGTTGACGGAGGCAATGCGTGTTTTTATCTCTTTTAATGACGGCATGATAAACTATCAATTACTTATACTGTCCTGCTACACCTGCCATGACATCTTCGATGATGCGTGTAACATCGTCGTTGATTTGACCGCTGGCGAGGATGTCGATGACATCATTCTGATGTGTGCTGCGTAACTGCTCGAGGAATGTCTTTTCACATTCGCGCACCTTCTCTACAGGAACGTCAGCCATGAGTCCGTGTGTACCACAATAGAGGATGGCAATCTGTTCTCCCACTGGTTGTGGAGAATACTGCGGCTGGATGAGCAACTGGTTGTTCTTGCGTCCTCTGTCGAGGGTCATAGCAGTGACTGCATCCATATCGCTTGAGAACTTTGTAAATGCCTCGAGCTCACGATACTGTGCCATGTCTATCTTCAGTGTTCCTGCAACCTTCTTCATGGATTTTACCTGTGCACTACCACCGACACGTGATACAGAGATACCTACGTTGATGGCAGGACGGAAACCTTGGTTGAAGAGGTTTGACTCAAGATATATCTGTCCGTCAGTAATAGATATTACGTTTGTAGGGATATATGCTGATACGTCTCCAGCCTGTGTCTCAATGAGTGGCAATGCTGTGAGTGAACCACCACCCTTGACTTTGCCCTTCATGCACTCTGGCAGGTCGTTCATCTTTTCTGCAACCTCCTGCTGGTCGTTGATACGTGCTGCACGCTCAAGAAGTCTTGAGTGGAGATAGAACACGTCTCCAGGGTATGCCTCACGTCCAGAAGGACGGCGGAGGATAAGTGATACCTCACGGTAGGCAACAGCCTGCTTGGAGAGGTCATCATATACTACAAGTGCATGGAGACCACGGTCTCTGAAGTATTCGCCTATGGCAGCACCAGCAAATGGTGCGTAGTACTGCATGGCAGCAGGGTCTGCAGCTGTAGCAGAGACGATGATGGAATATGGCAGTGCACCATGTTCCTTCAAGGTCTGTACGAGTGCAGCTACTGTACTTGCCTTCTGACCGATGGCTACATATATGCAATATACTGGTTTACCAGCCTCGTAGTTTCCTTTTTGGTTGATGATGGTGTCAATGGCGATAGCAGTCTTTCCTGTCTGACGGTCGCCAATGATGAGTTCGCGCTGACCTCGTCCGATAGGTATCATGGAATCGACAGCCTTGAGACCTGTCTGCAAAGGTTCTTTTACTGGCTGACGGTAGATGACACCAGGTGCCTTTCTGTCGAGAGGCATCTCGAAGGAGTCTGTAAGGTCTATGTCGCCCTTACCGTCTATAGCTTGACCGAGTGGGTTGATGACACGTCCCAACATGTTGTCGTTGACACGTATAGAGGCGATGCGCTTTGTACGTTTTACGCTCATCCCTTCCTTGATGTCTTCAGAAGAGCCCAGAAGCACACAACCGACGTTGTCTTCTTCGAGGTTCATGACGATAGCCATAGTGCCATTCTCAAATTCCAGCAACTCGTTGGCTTCTGCATTCTGCAGACCATAGATGCGTGCAACACCATCAGAGACGGTGAGTACTGTTCCTACCTCATCGAACTGACTATTGTTGTTAAGTCCCTGCAACTGTTGAAGCAGTACCTCAGACACTTCACTCGCTTTAATTTTCTCGCTCATATAATATGATAAATTTACTTGTGATGTAAACTACTTGTTTAATTGTATTATTACCTGTCGTAACTGGTTTGCCACCGATGAATCAAGTCGGTAGGTGTCATACTCAAGTATGAATCCTCCGATGATGTCTGGGTCGATGACAGTTTCGAATTCCACTGTTCCATTCGTCCTACTCTCTACCATCTGTTTCATCTTCGTTTCCGTAGATTGAGAGACAGGTGTGGCGGTAATGAGTTTTCCGTTAGTGATATTCTGCTGTTTTCTGTAAAGGGTGACGTATGAATTTGCCATAAACTGCAGCATGTCTTCCCTGCCTTCAGTAAGGACGAGTCGGATGAACTGTTGCGTAGCCTTTGACGGATTACCACCGACAGCGGTAACAATGATCTTTTCTTTCTCTTCCCTGCTGAGCATAGGATTGTTGAGTGTAAACTTCAGTTGCGGAACATCGAGATAACTCTTTGCCAGCGTCAGCATATCTTTGTATGTGACATCAGCAACGTTGTTCGCATTTCCGTATTTCAACAATGCCCGTGCGTATCTTGCAGATATGAGTCCTAAATCCATAGATGCTTACTTATTAGCGGTGATTTCATCCAACATACGGTCAATCATGTCCATCTGTTTTTTGTCGTCACCAAGTTTCTCACGCAGAATCTTTTCTGCTATCTGCACACTCAATGATGCTACCTCTTTGCGGATATCCCGAATGGCGTTTTGCTTCTCGTTCTCAATCTCTTCCTTCGCTTCGGCGAGGAGTCGTGCTCCTTCTTCCTTTGCTTTGGCTTGTGCTTGTCCGATGATAGCATCACGTGTCTGAGCAGCTTCTTTGAGTATCTTACTCTGATTTTCGCGTGCCTGCTGTAGGATAGATTCGCTTTCTGCCTTAATGTTTGAAAGTCTTTCGTTAGCTTCGTGAGCCTTCCTCAAACTTTCGTCAATGAAGTCCTTACGTTCCTTTACCATCTTGGTTATGACAGGAAAACCGTATTTCCACAGGATGGCAAGGACTATCAGGAAGACGAGAATCATCCAAAACAGCAAACCAAAATCGGGGGTTATCAATGACATTTGCTAAACCTCTTTAACTTGGAAATAAATAAACTCTGTTCTACCTTATTATATAATTATACGAACAGGGCAAGAATAGAGATGATAAGTGCAAAGAATGTAGCACCTTCCACGAGGGCTGCTGCCACGATCATTGATGACTGCAGTTTGCTCTGCATCTCTGGCTGACGAGCCATTGCGTCCATTGCCTGACCACCGATCTTACCAATACCGATACCTGCACCGATTACTGCGAGACCTCCACCAATTGTTGCACCTAACTTTGCCAGTGCTTCTGCTGCTAATAAAATTGATACCATAATTTTGATTTTTTTCTAAATTGTTTATAATAATATTTGTTGATTTGTCAATTGTCAATTATTCTTTATTCTCCATGAGCATGACTCATTTGTATATATATGGCACTGAGAAGTGTGAATACCATAGCCTGTATGTAGCACACCAGCAGTTCAAGGAACATCATGAACACACTCATCAGTATGCTTATAGGAGTGATAGTACCACCAAGGATATATCCCATAGTGCCTCCGACACCGAACATAATGAATATCATGCACGTCAGCGAGATTGCTATTGCGTGACCTGCAAGCATGTTTGCAAAGAGTCGGACGGTGAGTACTATAGGCTTGATGAATACACTAAAAAGTTCTATTATTGGCATCAGTGGCACAGGGCATTTGAGCCGTGTAGGTACCTCTGGCCAAAATATTTCTTTCCAATAATGTCCGTTGCCTGTCACATTCGTCAGTATGAACGTGAAAAGTGCAAGTGCCATCGTCACAGCAATATTACCAGTGATGTTACCCCCACCTGGAGGGAACGGAACGATACCCATGAGATTGGCAAAAAAGATGAAAAAGAAACATGTGAGCAAGTACGGTGCGTACTTGTCTGCTTTTTCACCCAATACGGATTTTACAAGGTCGTTGTAAACGGACATTATGAACATGTGCATGAGTCCTACAAAACCCTTTGGTGCAGGACTGTCGATTTTATGTTTCTTACACCATCTTGCAGGAATAAGTATGCACAAAAGCAGGATGATGGCATCGATAAACAGTATGCACACCTGTTTTGTTATCGAGATGTCGAAACTAACAGGAGTCAGTTCGCTACCCACTTTTTCCACAATCTTTCCTTTCTCGTCCTCTGCACCTTGAATGTAGAATCCATCAGGACCCTCACGCAATAGTTGTGCATCAGGTTCATGAGCAAAT
This sequence comes from Candidatus Equicola stercoris, assembly GCA_018065415.1. Taxonomy (GTDB): domain Bacteria; phylum Bacteroidota; class Bacteroidia; order Bacteroidales; family Bacteroidaceae; genus Prevotella. Next base: position 2,513 of record JAGHTI010000075.1, on the reverse strand, counting down.
TCGGAACTGCAATATACGTGGAATCCACTCGTCTTGCTGTAGAATATCATTGGCAAACTTATGACAATAGGTTTTCCGTTTATGTCAGTAACATGCCATTGATAAGAATCCTGCACGTGACCGAAGAGAACCTCTTTAAGGCTGAAACCCTCTTCTTTGCCTGTCTCTGCATCAGCTGCAAAGGCAGAAGTCATTGCAAAGCATAAAGTCAACAAGAACAATATCTTTCTGAAATATCTCATTATCAGTTGTTTGTTTCTTTTTTGTTTTTATTATCCATTATCTTCAATGAACAGTAAAAATATACTGTGTCGAATATCAAGAGCAGGAAGTACAGTATTACGAAGAATACGGTAAACATCTTTATTGCGTCTATATCCTCTTTCAAAAGCATAAGTGCAACGAGAAACATTCCTACAGACATAACTAACCTTGCTGCCATGGAGATGAAGAAGACTTTTGCCAAAGCAGACGGTTTAGTCTTCTCTACTGTCTTCCATATCTTTATGCCACCAAGTGTGAGTACGGCATGAAGAGCAAGTGTTATTATGACAAGTATAGTAATCATTATTACTGTTCTACAGATAGTGTCACCTCATTGTTCTTTACGGTGATGAAACCACCTTCGATGGCAACAGAATGCTCTCCCTCAGCGTTCTTGTATCTAACGTTTCCTTTTACAAGCAGAGAGAGAATGGCAGCATGGTTGTTCAATACTTCAAACCTTCCGTTGTATCCCGGAACTTCGATGCTGTCCACTTCACCAGTATAAACAACTTTGGTGGGACTTACTATTCTTAATTGTAACATATACAGATATCAATTATCAATTTTTTTTCTCCTCCCTTGTGGGGAGGTTGGGGAGAGGCTACTCATTTCCTTTCTGTGCTGCAGCAAGCAGTTTCTCACCTTTCGCGATGGCGTCTTCAATAGTACCAACGTTGAGGAAAGCCTGTTCTGGCAAGTAGTCAACCTCACCATCAAGAATCATCTTGAAGCCCTTGATACAGTCTTCTATGGAAACCATCACACCCGGTGTACCAGTAAACTGTTCTGCCACCGTGAATGGCTGACTGAGGAAACGCTGTACACGACGTGCACGGTTTACGGTCATCTTATCCTCATCAGACAATTCGTCCATACCGAGGATGGCGATGATGTCCTGCAACTCGTTATAACGCTGCAGTATCTGCTTTACGCGCTGAGCCGTTTCATAATGGTCTTTGCCCACGATGAGAGGATCGAGGATACGTGATGTAGAGCCGAGTGGGTCAACGGCAGGGTATATACCTAATTCCGTAATCTTACGTGATAATTCTGTTGTCGCATCAAGATGTGCGAAGGTAGTGGCAGGAGCAGGGTCTGTCAAGTCGTCTGCTGGTACATACACAGCCTGTACGGAAGTGATGGAACCTTTTTTCGTTGATGTGATACGTTCCTGCATTGTTCCCATCTCTGATGCCAAAGTAGGTTGATAACCCACTGCTGACGGCATACGTCCGAGAAGAGCACTAACCTCAGAACCAGCCTGAGTGAAACGGAATATATTGTCAATGAAGAACATGATATCTGCTGCTTCACCATCTTTCCCACCATGATCACGGAACTCTTCCGCTACTGTCAGTCCAGATAATGCCACAGAAGCACGTGCCCCCGGTGGTTCGTTCATCTGTCCATAGACGAGAGTAGCCTGTGACTTTGCCAGTTCTTCAGGGTCAACGAGACTCAAATCCCATTTTCCTTCATCCATAGCTTTGCGGAACTTGTCGCCATAACGTACAACACCAGATTCAATCATATCGCGGATGAGGTCGTTACCTTCACGCGTACGTTCACCAACACCGGCAAAAACGGAATATCCGTTATGTCCCTTAGCGATGTTGTTGATGAGCTCCATGATGAGCACTGTCTTGCCTACACCAGCACCACCGAAAAGACCAATCTTTCCACCTTTCATATAAGGTTCGAGAAGGTCGATGACCTTTATACCGGTTGCCAACATCTCCTTGTGTGTTGACAAGTCTTCAAACTTTGGAGCCTCGCGGTGGATAGGATAAGCTCCCTCCATGTCAAGAGCTTTCATACCATCAATAGGTTCTCCAATGACGTTCATCATACGTCCCTTTATCTGCTCTCCAGCAGGCATACGGATAGGAGCACCAGTTGGAATCACCTCCATGCCACGCATGAGACCGTCTGTGTTATCCATAGCAACAGTACGGACAGTGTCCTCACCGATGTGTTGCTGAACTTCAATAATCAAATCTCTGCCGTCTGGACGTTTTACTTTCAGAGCATCGTGGATTTTAGGTAACACCTTCTCTGCATCATCGCCTTGAATATCAAAAAAAACGTCAATGACAGGACCGATGATTTGAGAAATCTTACCAGTAATTTGTGCCATAATTATATCTTGTTTATTTCGTTAATGTATTTTCTTTTGCAAAGGTATATAAAAAAATATAAAAGAAAAATTATTTCTTTCTCAAAATAGCAATACTGGAATGGTATGT
>JAGHTI010000067.1 GCA_018065415.1 Candidatus Equicola stercoris | reverse complement strand
CGGACCTCTTACACTTACAAATTCTGAGATTCGCAACTTCGGTAAGGGTGTTTATTACGTAAGTATAAAATGTACGGTAGAATCGATGACATTTGAAAATTGCCTCATCCATCACATTGCTTGCGATGGTGGTGATATGTTCGACTGTCGTAAGGGGTACATAAAGACTCTTACATTTGCAAAATCGACTCTTTGGAACACGGGTACTCCTGCCGACCGTGACTGCATACGTTATGACGATGCTTCGGCTGACTTCCCAGGAGTAGCAGGACCAGTGATAACGGTTGAGAACAATACGTTCTACAACTTCGGAAAGAGTCACGGAATACTCTATGTACGTTTTGCTGGCAACGAGAGTCATATAAAGAACAACCTCCTCGTTAATATAAACAACTACTGGAGCAACCAGTCAAAGACAAATGCACCGGAATTCGTTGGTAATGCATATTGCAATTCTGCAAACATGGTTACGACATTGAGTCCGGGTGTATATGATGAAAGTGGAAAGGTTGTCGCTGATCCTCAGTTCAAAGACCCTGCAAACGGTGACTTCACAATTCAGAACGAAGATGTGAAGAAACTCAATGTCGGCGACCCACGCTGGCTAAAGTAACGGATTATATTTCATCGTATAATCAATAATCTTAACTTCAGGGGGAACGTCCAATAGATGTTCCCCCCGTTTTTTGTTAACTTCAAGGATGATTTATTTGGCATTGTCTTTGATTTACACTAATTTTGCAACGTGAACGTTAATAAAGGGGGACTTTTCTATGAATACTCAACTTATTCCAACCGCAACACAGATAGTTATCAATGTTCAAGATAACTCCATTGTTAAAGACCTGCGCCGTCTGCTCTCCAGAATGCAGGGTATAAGTTCTGTATGTGTAAAAAAGAACTATTATGAAAGCCGTGAGTTTTACCAAGATCTTGATGCGGCAGAACAAGATATTGCAGACGGGAAAGGTGTTCGCGTGAATAGTGCACAGGAATTAGATGCTTTGTTCTCATGAGATACAGTCTTGTTTTTGCACCTCGTGCTATAGACGACCTTGAGAAAATTAAGAAATCAGGGAATAAAGCAAAATTAAAGAAGTTGCGTGCTGTCTTGGAGGAACTTCAAGAGCATCCTCGTACGGGTATCGGTAACCCTGAACAATTAAAATACCGTGTCAACACCTATTCTCGCAGAATATCAAACAAGGATAGAATTGTGTATTCCATTTATGACGATCTCGTTGTCGTTAATATCCTGCAGATGACAGGTCATTATGATGATAAATGATTGTTTGCAAGATGTAGCAAGCCTTATCAACCGTCATTTATGCGTTCCTCCGTTTTTTTGTTAAAAAAACCTTATTTTTTTTGTATGAAGAAAAAAATGATTACCTTTGACACGAAATATAAAATTATATTAACTTTTTGTTTAACTAAAAATTCATGTTTATGAAAAAATTATTTACTTTATTGGTAGTCCTTTTCGCTGCTGTTACTTATGCTAACGCAGGAGAATGGACAAAGTCTTGGAACATCTCTGATTTAGATGAACAGGAAATTACTGAGACAAAGGATTTCAATGGCTTGACAGTTGTTGCAAAGGCAGACACTACGATTGCTATTGACGCAAACGAGAAGACTGCTGATGGTATTTCTTTCACTAAGCGTATGAAACTTGGTGGTGTTGGTTCACCTACAGTTCGTCATCTTAAGTTTGACGTGGCAGGTCCTGCAAAAATCAAAATTTTCCGCCTGTCTTCAAGTTCTTCTTCAGACAGAAAGTTGGCAGTAGCAGCAGGTTCTTTTGACAATGTCATCGCACAACTTGATGCTCATGGTAAGCCTGCAACAAAACTTGACTACGATTCACTCGAATATACAGGTGAAGCAACTACTATCTATCTGTATAGTCCAAAAGAGCCAGGAGGTGGTGTAAACATCTATGGTATCTTCGTAGAAGAAAAAACTGGTCCTGCTCCTGTAAAGCCGGAAAAGTATCTTGCTATTGATGAAAATGGTGTTTACGCACCTGAAATTGCAGCAGTAACAGATACTGTAACTGGTTCTGCTACTCGTTGGTTTGCAACAAATGCAAAGGATGGTAAATCAATCCTTACTTTCGGTACAGCAAACATGGCTTGTGAGGCTGTAGGTGGTACAACTCCAAAGGATGTTCCTACTACAGAAGATGGCGAATTCAATGGTTGGACAGAAGGTTGGAA
>JAGHTI010000031.1 GCA_018065415.1 Candidatus Equicola stercoris | reverse complement strand
GGCAAGATTTCCTTTGCGAGAAATAAAAAAAAGCGAAACTTTCTCTGCTATAAACAAGATACTGAACTATAATGTATGTATCTCCTCACAGAGTTTTTGGTATCGGATAAGATAGACATTCTTTACACGAGTTCTTGTGTCAATGATAGAGTCAAGTTGGTACACTCATACTTTCAACTAAGTACACACAAACTTCCAACAATGGTCATTTGTATTTCCAACAATGGTCATTCGTACTTTCAAATATGCACATTCGTATTTCCAACAGTGGTTGGTCGTACTTCCAACTATGCACATCCGTATTTCCAACAGTGGTTGGTCTCATTTCCAATTGCGGTTGCACGCATCACCAATTACGGTTGCTGACATCTGCATTTGCGGTTGCTGACATCTGCATTTATGGTTGCTGACATCTGCATTTATGGTAGATGGTAAAAGGGGCATTGGTAGGTCTTAGAAAGGTAAGCCTTAGTGAGTCATGCCGTAGGTGGTACGGAGTACACGGAATTCGGTACGGCGGTTCATCTGATTGCATATTTCCTGTTTCTCTGGTGACAAAGCCTTGACAAAGTCTTCCGTCAGCACATCGCCTTCCTTGAGCCAGTCGTTGAGTCGTGCAAATTTCTTCGTGACAACCTTCGGAGAATGTTCTCCATAACCTTTCGGCGTAAGACGGTCTTTGGCTATGCCCTTGCTGATGAGATAGTCGCAGACGCTCTGGGCACGCTGTTGCGACAGGCGGTCGTTGAAGGCATCAGCACCGAAATAGTCGGTATGCGACCCCAGTTCTATGGTGACATAAGGATTGTCGTTGAGGAGTGTGACGAGTTTGTCGAGTGACGGGAAAGACTCTTCTCGCAATGTTGCCTTGGCAAAGTCGAAGAAGATATTGTCGATGAGGACCGGTGCACTGATGGAGGCAAGTGGGAACTGCAATACATACTCCTTACTTTCCTTGAGTGGCTGTACCCGTATCTCTTCCTTATGATTCAGATAGCCCTTGCATGTAGCGAGCATGACATAATCGACATTTGGATTTATGACCTGCGTGAAAGAACCATCTGTCTGCACATTAAGACGAAGGTTAGTACCGTCATTGCCTACAAGATATACCATGGAGCCCGGCAGTTCGTATCCATCGGCTTCATATACCCAGCCTTTGATGACCTGCAAAAACTCGTCTTTTTCAAATGTATAGAGGTGGTCCCAGCCTTTGCCGTCACCACGGTTGGAGGAGAAATAGCCTCTGTTATAGACGCCTTCGAATGTAATCCCGAAGTCGTCACCCATAGAGTTGAGAGGATAACCAGGATGTTCCAAGGCGTTGACTTTTGACTGTTGACCGTTTACTGCCTTTGCTATAAAGATATCCAGTCCACCCATGCCGGGATGACCGTTTGATGAGAAGTATAGGTCGCCATTAGGTCGGAATGCAGGAAACATCTCGTCGCCCGGAGTGTTGATAGGTGCGCCGACATTCTCCACCCCACCGATACCTATCTGTGACACACGTATGCGCCAGATATCCAGTCCTCCCATACCTCCCGGCATGTCGCTGACGAAATACAGCCACACGCCATCAGGTGATACTGCAGGATGAGCGAATGACGACAGAGTGTCGCGTGACAGCTCTACCTTTGTCGCCTTGCTCCATGAAGCATCGCTACGGTTTGTCTGCATGATTTGTGCATAACGCGGGAATGATGGGTCATAGACACATTGTGTGAGATAGATGGTGCTATTGTCGGGGGAGACGCACGTTGCACCCTCGTCGAACTCGGTGTTCACACCACCTGCCACTGGTGCAGGCTTGCTCCACTTACCCTTATCGTTTTTCTGTGAGAAGAAGATGTCACCACATTTTATACCAGTGATACCGCTGTATTCATCCCCCTCCGCCTCGTTGCGTGTCGAAGTGAAATACATATACTCCCCTTCCGTACCCATAAGCATTGGGCAATAGTCGGAACGTCTTCCGTTAAATTCAGCATCTTTCTTCACCGTATATGGTGAGCCAAGTTCTTTCCATTCCTGTGCCATTGTGGCACTCTTGATACCATTCTTGAGCAGAGCTACCGTTCCGCTGTCGAGATGTCGGATGACAGTATCGGAGACCTCTAAAGGAAGAGTGTGAGCCTTCTCTAAATCTCCCCCACTAGGGGAGACTTTCTGTACTCCCTCCCTTGTGGGGAGGGTTGGGGAGAGGCTCTTTCTATGCCCCCTCCCTTCAGGAAGGGACTGGGGAGAGTCTTGTTCCTTCTTTCCGCCGCTAACCTTAGCGATATATTCATCAAGTGGTGGCATTGGAGGCATCGGTCCCACTTTGATGCCTTTCTTACGCTGTTTGGCACGTTCTTTCATCAGTTTTGCACGTTCTTTGGAACGCAGTTTTCGTGCCTTTTCCTTTATCTTCCGTTCTTGTTCCTTTGCTTTTAATCTTTCCTTACGGTCTTTCAATTTATCATTTGATGATTTATCATCTTTGACTACCTTCTCCGACTGATTTCTAACCGTTAATTTCTTGGAGTCTTCTGTATGTCCTATAAATTCAACAGTAAAATTATTTTCCCGAACCATCGAAGTGGTAATCGTCATAGTGTCAAGTCCTTCCTCGAAGATGTCGAGAGCATTCTTATAGTCGCCTGTCATCATCAGCATCTGTCCCAGACGCAGATGAGTGAGAGAGTCTGTGACCTGATAGCGTACTGCATTACGATAGGCACCTATTGCACGTTGAGGTGAGTTCTGCTTATAGTAAGCATTTCCCATCTTCAACGACACCATGCCACGTCTTTCCTTGTCTTTTGACGGTACCATACGATATGCACGGCGGTACTCCTCACCTGCATCATAGTATTCGCCGATGGCAAGAAATGCCTCTGCCTTCTTCATGTGACTTTCATAAGTGCCACACGACAATATGGACAGCAATGTTGCCGCCATAAGAAAAACACGGAAAAGTGATGTTGTTTTCATCACTTAAAATAACTTAAAATAGAGCATTTTATTGTATATTTTCGTAACTTTGCCAACTGTAACCATAACATAAACATTTTTTACATGCTTGAAACTATATTAGCAATATCCGGAAAACCGGGACTTTACAAGTTGGTGACAAGAGGTCGCCAGAGCATCATCGTCGAGACTCTTGATGAACAGAAGAAACGTATGCCTGCCTTTGCGAAAGACAAGATAATATCATTGGCAGACATTGCAATGTACACCGATGACGAGGAGAAACCTTTGAAGTTGGTACTGAAATCTATCCTCGACAAGGAAGAAGGCAAGGAGGTTGCCATGGACATCAAGAAGGCAAGCGGTAAGGAACTGCGTGAGTATTTTGCACAGATTCTTCCAGACTTTGACCGTGACAGAGTTCATGACAATGACATCAGGAAACTGATTCAATGGTATAACATCATAGTACGCAACAACATAGACTTCTCTGAAGACTTGAAAGAAGAGGAAGAGGAGAGTGGTAATTAATAATTAATAATTGACTGTTGAAGCGTATAACCGAAGAAGAAAGTAAATAGTGGGAAAAGGTAAGTTAGAAAAGTTTGCACAGATGGAGGAATTTGAGAACGTCTTTCAGATTCCGTTTTCTGTGGTGGAACAGATTCCATTCGACATGCAAGGCAGATGGGGCGAGATGTATTTCGGTAACGACAACCCCATAATACTTGAATTAGGATGTGGCAAGGGAGAATACACTACGGCTCTGGCAAGGATGTTTCCCGACAAGAACTTCATTGGTGTTGACATCAAGGGAGCACGAATGTGGACTGGTGCTAAAGAGGCATTGGAAGAAGGTCTGCACAATGTGGCTTTCCTACGCACGAACATAGAGATTATAGACAGATTCTTTGGAGAGGATGAGGTGAGCGAGATATGGCTCACTTTCTCTGACCCTCAGATGAAGAAGACAAACAAACGTCTTACAAGCACGAACTTCCTCAACAGATACCGCAAGTTTCTCGTTGACGGAGGAGCGATAAATGTGAAGACAGACAGTAACTTCCTGTTTACCTATACAAAGGCTTTGACAGAACTTAACGGGATGACGGTGGGATGTATGACAGATGACCTTTATAGGGACATCACGACTTTCACACCTGAACAGGCTGCAATACTGAACATACACACCTACTACGAACAGATGTGGCTGGACAGGGGCATAACGATAAAATTCATCCGGCTGCATCTGCCAAAAGACATTGTGCTTACAGAACCAGACATAGAGATAGAGCCTGATACGTACAGGAGTTACGGAAGGAATAAACGATAACGAAAACGAAAACGATACGTTTCACTACGATACGCTTCACTACGATACGCTTCGCTACGATAACGATAACCGCATAACCGCATAACCGCATTAGAAAATGGATCTTTACCCAAATTTAATAAGAGAGGCATTGACACACGTCACCTACGCAGGGACGAAGAAGAACATCATCGAAAGCGAGATGGTGGCTGAAGATATACGCATCAATGGTAACCACGTGACACTGACATTGATATTTGAAAAGGAGACAGATCCTTTCCTTAAATCAACAGTAAAGGCTACAGAGGCTGCCATACATTATTATATAGGTAAAGAGGTAGATGTTGAGATAAAGGTAGAGACGAAGCAGTTGCCACGTCCGCCAAAAGAAGAATTCCTGCCAAATGTGAAACACATCATCGCCGTCAGCAGTGGCAAAGGTGGCGTTGGAAAGAGCACTGTTGCGTGCAACCTAGCAATAGCATTGGCACGGTTAGGATACAAAGTAGGACTTCTCGACACTGATATCTTCGGACCTTCTGCACCGAAAATGTTTCAGATTGAAGATGCACCGATAGTGGCTGAAGAGGTAAACGGAAGACGACTGATGGTGCCAGTAGAGAAATACGGTGTAAAGGTGCTCAGCATAGGTTTTGTGGTATCACCAGAACAGGCTATCCTGTGGCGTGGTGCAATGGCATGCAATGCTCTTCGGCAACTTATTGCTGATGCTAACTGGGGAGAACTGGACTATTTCATCCTTGACACACCTCCAGGGACAAGCGACATACACCTGACATTGCTCAACGACCTGAAGATAACTGGTGCCGTGATAGTGAGCACACCGCAGAAGGTGGCACTGGCAGATGCTATCAAGGGTATCAATATGTACGAAAATGAAAAGGTGAACGTGCCTATCCTCGGCTTGGTGGAAAACATGGCATGGTTTACACCAGCAGAACTGCCAGAAAACAGATACTACATCTTCGGTAAAGACGGATGTAAGGAACTGGCAGAGAAGAAAGGTCTGCCATTGCTTGCACAGATACCGTTGGTACAGAGCATCTGCGAAAGCGGTGATGCTGGCACTCCTGCTGCCCTATCGTCAGAGACAGCTACAGGACTGGCATTCATCAATCTGGCACAGGCTGTGGTGACGAGAGTGAACCGTAGAAACAATTAATAATTGACTGTTGACCGTTGACTGTTGACCTATAAATATAATTAAAGATGACATACATTTTGACAATGGGCGTTATGACTGCCCTTAAAGTGAAATTTATTGAGGGAAATGCAGGGTTCATGTCATTGGTGGCATTGGCTCTGGTGTTAGGACTCGCATTCTGCATTGAGAGGATAATATATCTCACCATGGCAGAGATAAATGCTCGAAAATTGATGAACGACATAGAGGCTAAACTGGAGAAAAAGGATGTTGAAGGTGCAAAGGACTTATGCCGTAACACAAGAGGTCCAGTGGCAAGCATCTGTTATCAGGGACTCATGCACATCAACGAAAAACCAGATGACATACAGCGTTCTGTCACCAACTATGGCAGTGTGCAGACAAGCAATCTGGAGAAAGGGTGCTCGTGGATAAAACTCTTCATCGCCATGGCTCCGTCATTGGGATTTCTCGGAACAGTGATAGGCATGGTGATGTCTTTTGACAACATTCAAGCAGCTGGGGACATCTCTCCTACCATCGTAGCAGGAGGTATGAAGGTCGCCCTCATAACAACAATCTTCGGTATCATCGTGGCACTCATACTGCAGTGTTTCTACAATTTCATCTTGTCAAAGATAGAGAGTATCACAATACAGATGGAAGAAAGTTATGTGACACTGATGGACATCATAACAAAATACAAGAACAAAGGATAAGGCGAACATGGCACGCAAAATAAAAACAGGACTGATAATACTCATTGCTGTAGTATTCCTATTGTTCTACACTGTAGGCTATGATATGCTGTGGGAAGAAAACCCAGAATTCAGCAGTCCTCTGTTGACAACTATCTTGTTATGGCTCATCACGGCAATACTCATCATTGCCATTGCCACCGCTGTCATCGCTATCATCATATCTTTCAAAAAACACAATGGGAAACATATCGTAAATGGCATTCCAGTAAAAAAGATTGCATGGATAACGTGTGCATGTATGACAGTCCTCGTCATCGTAGCACTCCTCGTCAGTGACGGCACTTCAATACTTGTCAATGGAAAGGTTTATGAAGATACCTTCTGGCTCAAGACAGCAGACGCGCTGATATACATATCCACAGCACTTATCATTGTATCAATACTGCTCATGGCACTTTCTGCCATGAAAAGACTATTAGAGACACGAAAGAAAACGAAGTTGGACGACAATGGCTCTGTTTAAGAAAAAGATATTTTCCGAAGGTGTACCGTCACTGAACACGACATCAACGGCGGATATCTCCTTCATGCTGTTGATACTGTTTCTCGTCACAACATCTATGGACAGTAACCTTGGTTTGTTACGATTGTTGCCTAAACCAACACAGGACAATATGGAGAGGGTGCAGAAGGATGTGGAGAAACGCAACATATACGTCATCGACATAACAAACGACAACAAGGTGATGCATGACGGAAAAGACATAGACATGACGACTCTTGAGAGACAGTTGAAAGAGTTTGTCATGAATCCGAAAAAGAAATCTACTCTCAGCGAGTCACCTGAGAAGCACATCATAATGATAAATAGTGATGATGCTGCAAATTACGAAACTTATTTCATGGTGGAAAACTGCCTTATCAACATGTATAAGGACTTACGAGACGACGTGGCCAAAAGACGTTTCGGACATGACTACTATGAACTTACGGAACGACAACAGAACTCTATAAAAGAACTCATCCCACAGAGGGTGAGCGAGAAATAGATATGATTTTCAAGAAAAAGAACGACCACCACAGAGTGCCGGGGCTGAACACTGCCTCGTTGCCTGACCTTATCTTTACGGTATTGTTCTTTTTCATGATTGTCACCAACATGCGGCATGATGAAGTTCGCGTACAGATGACAGAGCCTGACGGAAAAGAATTGTCACAAATGACGAGGAAAAATCTTGCCACCTACATATATATTGGAAGACCTTTTGACAAGACTCTCGCAACAAAAGATACATTCCAGATTCAGGTAGATAACACATACATGTCTGCATCGGACATTGTAGTATATCTGCAAGAAAAGAAGAAAAGCATGGAACCTGCTGATGCAGAAAAGATGGTTGTCAATATCAAGGCTGACAAAGATGTTCCTATGCACATAATAAAAGAGGTGAAGGAGAGTCTGAAGAAATCCAATACCCTCATTGTACATTATTCTGCAAATGAAAAAGACGATAAAGGTAATAACAGGCGGAATAGGTAGTGGCAAGAGTTTTGTCTGTGAGATGCTGAAGAAATATGGCATCATGGTTTATGACTGTGATGCACATGCCAAGCGACTCATGCAGACATCTGCAGAGATAAAGGCTGCACTGACGAAACTGATAGGCAAAGATACATACTGCGATGGTGTTCTCAACAAGGCTGTAGTTGCAAAGTTCTTGCTCGAAAATGAACATAACACAGAACTCATCAATAACATAGTGCATCCTGCTGTAGGAAAAGATTTCTTACAATCACAATACACATGGCTTGAGAGTGCCATCTTCTTTGAAGCACATTTTAGCCGTCAACTGACTGTTGACACATATACCATCTGCGTATCTGCTCCGTTAGAGACACGCATTGCACGCATCATGCAACGTGATAAGATATCCAGAGAAAAAGCGTTGGAATGGATAGAAAAACAAATGTCTCAGGAAGAAAAGGAACGTCAAAGCGATTTCATCATCATCAATGATGGTAAAAACGATATCACTCCTCAATTAGATAATCTACTTCATCATCTACAATATGTGCTCGATACACATTGACGGGAGTTGTACGCAATGTGAGATGACAAGTATGTTTGTCTGGATTTGACACAATCTCATTATAATCTGCTGTAACGGTAAAGTCATGCACCGACATCTCCTTGAATTGTCGCATACCTACAACAATGACAACCTTTGCCTTGGAAGGAAATGTTCGGAGTATTTTTCCTGATGGGATATTGTTACATGTTATCGGGACGTCTATCGTTGCCTCAGAGTATATGTCTGGGTACAACGTAAGACGTACCTTTTCAGGAACTATCTTCATGCCTCGACGTTGTGCCAATTCTGTAGTCAGTGTAATGGTGTCCTTAAAATTATCTATCATCACTGGCTTGATAGGAACTGATTCCACCTTGTCCAGTACATCTTTTGTTGCATAGACAAGAACACTATCTGGAGAGAAATGCACTTTCGACAAGAAATACATCTCTGCTGGAGAAATCTTACCAGCAAGCATCACAGGAACCTTCTTATTGCGTCCGTAATTATAATAGAACTCGAACCTATCTGGTTTTATCGAGACAACATTCGTCTTTTTGAAACGTGGCATCACCTGACGTGCCAGAGAATTTACGGCCACGATGCTATGAAAATCTTCTGATGTATATTTTTTGAAATCAACCTCAACAGGAACACGCTCGTCATCATTATCGATATAGGAAAGAAGATCGAATCCCTTGTCCTTTATCGTAACCTTTATGGAATCTGTAATACCTGTCGTAATCACAACATTGGCAGGTATATTGGTTATCTTTACAGGGATAGAAACCTCTACCTCATACACCTCTTCCATGGTATGCATATACCAGAAGAGGCATGTGAGGAACAGGAATATACAGAAAATAAGAATATTCTTACTTCTGCGTTTGAGGTTGAGATGCAGAATCTCTGTAAATCGAATTCTTTTCAACTGTGATGACTACTCCTTTAGCTATTTCAACGTCAACAGTACCAGCATTGATATCAACACCCTTTACCTTGCCATGAATACCACCACCAGTGATGACATCCTGACCTGCCTCGAGGGAGTTCTGGAACTTCATTACTTCCTTTTGTTTCTTCTGTTGTGGACGAATCATGAAAAGCCACATGATAACAAAGATAATAACCATCATGACGATGAAACTCATTCCACCGCCACCAGCATTTGCCTGTAATAAGATGTTTTGCATAATTTATAGGATTAAAATTAAATATTATTGTTGTTCATTACTTTTAGAATCTTGCGTCTTTCAATAAGATTGCGTGCTATCTGGTCAAGCATACCATTGACAAACATCCACGATTTGTCTGTACTGTATAGTTTTGCCAACTCTACATACATGTCAATGGTGACACTCAAAGGTACATTTGGACAATTTATCATTTCTGCAATGGCAATCTGCATGATAATGGTATCCATGAACGCAAGACGACTGAGATCCCAGTTCTTGCTGACCTCAATCATATACCCTTTGTACTCCTCCTCGTTCTTTATCGCATTACGGAAGAGTATTTGTGCAAATTCCTTATCGTCATCATCAATACTTCCCGCAATGAGAGGTTGACTGGCACCATTTTCCTGGTTGAAACGATTAATTGTCTTCAACACAAATGTATCGACAATCTCTTTATCATCGTTCCAATACAGACATTTTTCCTCCAAGATAGCATCAAGATCTTCGTTCTGTTCGATAAAGAGTTTATATATCTTTCGCCATATCTCTTTATCCTCACTGTAGTCATGTTCATTTTTTATATAGAACACGTATTTCTGATACACCTCTGATTCAGTAATCATATTAAATAAATGAATCACGAATTCGGTATCGATGTCCCAGCGATTAGATTCATTTTCAAGAAAAGAACAGAGTTGCTCATTCTCCACCAATTGTTTTGCAAAAAGATTACCTGTAAACCTTTCCAATTCAGATATTGGCTGATACACTCTGGCTTGCGAATTTTTCATTATTTCCAAACGCCTGCAAGCATCCTTATGTAAAGCGACAATAAGTGCCAACAATTTCAAATAAAGTTCATGTGTTTTAGACATGCTAAAAAACAATTCCTTTTCAGATGACATTACATTCTTTTCATCATTCTGATAATAAGCGTAAGCAATCTGTAAGACTTTTAATCGGATAAGTTCTCTGTTAATCATATAATATAAACCTTATGCACACCTGCATTGTTCATGCAAAATTACTCTTTTTTTTGTATAATACAAAATTTGTATCACACACAATCTAATCATCTGCTATTCCTAACCTTGATTTGAGGAGTGAAGACTGCGACCGTCTTATTGACATCACCATTTCACAGGTATTGTCAAAATGCTGGGAAATGATACGTGGATTCAGGTCTTTTACCACTTTCATCACATCATTCATCTCGACATAAGAAAAATGATGTGTTATCGTATCTTCTACGAAACGTTCCTCTATGACGGAATCATCTATTGCCAGTCTTGCTGCTTCACGATATGCCAACGTAAGTGCACTGGTGCCAAGGTTTACACCTCCATAATATCTTACAACAACAATGAGGATATCCGTCAACTCATGTGAGTTTATCTGCCCCAATATAGGCTTTCCTGCTGTAGAAGAAGGCTCACCATCATCATTGGCACGGAAATCGGCATGCTCTGCTCCTAACATATAAGCGTAACACACATGGCGGGCATCATAATACTCCTTACGATAACGTGCAACAAGCTTTTTCACTTCTTCAACAGAAGTAACATGATGACTAAAAGCAAGGAATTTACTCCGCTTTTCAGAGTAAATTCCTTTACCGATTTTATCACTTATCGTAATATATCTATCGTCCATCAGACAAGTTTATGAATCACAAGTCCACTTCGCAGTTTTGGTTCAAACCATGTTGCCTTCGGTGGCATAATCTTTCCCGTATCTGCAACACTCATTATCTGTTGCATCGATACAGGATACAATGCCAAGGCAGCACGCATCTCACCGGAATCCACCCTGCGTACAAGTTCTTTTAGACCTCTGAGTCCACCGACAAAATCTATCCTGTCAGAACTGCGGAGGTCGCCTATGTTCAGTATCTCATCCAGGATAAGGCGGGATGAAATGTCCACATCCAGCACACCAATGGAATCGTTTTCATCGTAAGTTCCATCTTTTGCATCGAGATGATACCATTCTTTGTCAAGATACAATGCAAACTGATGCAACTTTTTCGGTGCGGCATTGTCTGTATCATCACCAATATGAGTAACCACAAAATTCTTTTCAAGAGCCTTGAGGAAATCTTCACTTGAGAGCCCGTTAAGGTCTTTCACCACTCTGTTATAGTCGAGGATGGTGAGTTGTGATGCAGGGAAACATACCGCCATGAAGAAATTATATTCCTCATCGCCTCTGTGGTGTGGGTTTTGCTTTGCCTTTTCTGCACCGACAAGAGCAGCGGCTGCACTACGATGATGTCCATCTGCAATATACATTGCTGGCATCTGAGCAAAAGCGTCTGTAATCACAGCAATGTCATCGTCATCAGCAATACACCAGAACTTATGGCCAAAACCATCAACAGTGGCAACATAATCATATTCTGGTTCCGTCACGATGTATTTTGCTATGATGTCTGCGAGAACTTTGTTGTCTTTATATGCAAAGAAGACTGGTTCGATGTTGGCGTTATTAACACGCACGTGTTTCATACGATCTTCTTCCTTGTCACGGCGGGTCAGTTCGTGTTTCTTAATCTTTCCCGTCATATAATCATCAACATAGGCACAAACGACAAGTCCATACTGTGTTTTTTCATTTGCCTCACCGACATTCATTGTCTGGGCATAGATATAGTATTGTTCTTTCTCGTCCTGTACCAACCATCCATTGTCTTGAAACTTTTGAAAATGTTGTGCCGCACTTTCATATACCTTCGGATCATATTCACTCGTTCCCGGAGCAAAATTGATTTCTGGTTTTATTATGTGGTACAATGATTTTTCATTATCACCAGCCTCTGCGCGTGCCTCTTCTGAGTCCAGCACATCATAAGGTCTGCTTTGTACTTCTTCAACAATATCTTTAGGCGGACGGATGCCCTTAAACGGTTTTACTTTCATAGAAATTATTTCTTGTTTACTTGGAATTTCGTATCACCATTCTGGAAAAATGCATTTATCTGACGGGCTGCTGCAATACCAGCATTGATATTTGCCTCTGCAGTCTGTGCACCCATCTTCTTCGGAGTGGAGAAGAAACGACTTTCAAATTTCTTGAAATCATCAATGGCTACAGGCATTATATCTGTCACATACTTTATATCATCACGCTCTTCCAATAGTTTCAACAATCCGTCTTCGTCAATGACTTCCTTGCGTGCAGTATTGACAAGGATACCACCATGAGGCAATTTGTTTACAAGGTCATGATTGATGCTCTTTACTGTCTCTGGTGTTGCTGGGATGTGTAGTGATACAATGTCGGCCACCTCAAACAGTTCTTCTTGTGTATTTACAGCCTTCACTCCAGCTGCCTCTATTACTGTCTTTGGACAATACGCGTCGTATGCAAATACCTCCATACCGAAACCTTTTGCAATACGTGCAACATTACGTCCCACATTTCCAAATGCTAAGATACCCAACTTCTTACCCAGTAACTCCGTACCACTGGTTCCATTATAGAAATTGCGTACAGCATACACCAACAGACCAAAAACCAATTCTGCTACTGCATTTGCATTCTGTCCTGGAGTATTTTCTGCTACCACATCATGTGCCGTTGCTGAATCGAGGTCTATGTTATCATATCCTGCACCAGCACGTACCACTATCTTCAAATTTTTTGCTGCGTCTAACACTTCTGCATCCACCTTGTCGCTGCGGATAATCATTGCATCCACGTCTCCTACGGCATCCAACAATTGTTTCTTGTCTGTATATTTTTCTAAAAGCACAAGTTCATTGCCTGCACCTTCTATCTCTTCACGAATACCTTTCACAGCAGCTGCTGCAAATGGTTTTTCCGTTGCTACTAATACTTTCATCTTCTTAATGTTTTGATTCAAATTCCTTCATGCACGCAACAAGAGCGTTAACACCTTCTATAGTCTGTGCATTATAGCAAGATGCACGGAAACCACCAACGCTACGGTGTCCCTTGATACCGACCATACCGCGTTCTTTTATCGCAAAGTCAAGGAATTCTTGTTCAAGTTCTTTATATTCGTCTTTCATTACGAAACAAATGTTCATCAACGACCTATCCTCTGCACAAGTTACAGTACCACGGAACAGTTTATTTCTGTCTATTTCGCCATAAACGATTTCGGCACGTTGCTCAGCACGCTTGCTCATTTCCTCTACACCACCTTGTGACTTTATCCAACGTAAGTTCTCCAAAGCACAATACAAAGGCACTACTGGAGGAGTATTGAACATACTTCCATTCTTTGTATGCGTACGGTAATCCAACATTGTAGGAATCTCACGTGGAGCCTTACCCAAAGCATCTTCCTTAACGATGACAACGGTAACACCAGCCATAGAGAGATTCTTCTGTGCACCAGCATAGATAGCATCATATTTGCTTACATCAACAGGACGAGAAAGGAAATCAGAACTCATGTCAGCAATCATACGTACAGGTAAAGTAAAGTCTTCACGTATCTCTGTTCCATAGATAGTATTATTTGTTGTGATATGCAGGTAATCCACATCTTCAGGACATTTCCATCCCTTAGGGATATAAGTATAATTATCCTCAGCAGATGAAGCCACCTCTACAACATCACCGAAGAGTGTTGCCTCCTTCATAGCTTTCTTTGCCCATACACCAGTGTTGAGATATGCTGCCTTTTTGATGAGGAAGTTATAAGGAATCATACAAAATTCCAATGAAGCACCACCACCTAAAAAGATTGTCTTGTAACCATCAGGAATCTGAAGCAGTTCCTTCATCAAAGCTTCTGCTTCATCAACAACTGGTTGGAAATACTTTGCACGATGTGATATCTCTACAAGAGAGAGACCGATACCATTAAAATCAAGAATCTGTTTGGCAGTATTCTCAATGACCTCACGTGGAAGAATTGAAGGACCTGCATTAAAATTATACTGTTTCATAAATATAAATATTTTGTATTAATGTATTAGACCGATACAAAAATACAAAAAAAATAAAAAGGATGATAAAATAAGGAATCAATTTTTCATAAAAAAAATTGGAGAGTAAATCCTTCATATTGGTTTCACTCTCCAAGTATTCTAAAAAAAGGCGGCTACCTACTCTCCCGCATTGCAGCGCAGTACCATCGGCGTAAGT
>JAGHTI010000038.1 GCA_018065415.1 Candidatus Equicola stercoris | reverse complement strand
CACTATCAGCGTGTAAGTGCAATTATCCACAAGTTATGAAAAAGTGAGTTGGTCACTCTTCCGTAACGCAGTTCCTTTGCATTCGCTATGATACACATAGCCTTCGATTATCAACAAAACAAAATCATACAAGTATGTCAAACATCTGCAAGACAGTTACCCTGCGTACACGCAAGATAAAGAACTGTACGCAACTCAGCTTCTACCTCGACTACTATCCTGGCTACAGGGATGAGCTCACCATGAAGGTACAGAGGCATGAGTCGCTTGGCATCTACATTTTCGCCAAGCCCAAGAACCAGCGCGAGCGTGACTACAACGAGCGCATGACCGAGAAAGCCGAGGCACTACGTTGCCGACGCTATGAGAGCATTGTGAACGAACGCTATGACTTCTTTGACCGAGAAAAGGAGAAAGGCAGCTTCCTCGCATGGTTCAAGAAGAAAGCCGATGCCAGGAACACCAAATGGCAAAATGTCTATAAGCATTTCGAAGCCTTCTGCGAAGGCAAATGTACGTTCGGAGAGATAGACGTTGACCTGTGCAACAAATTCAAGGAGTACCTTTATACCGCTCCACAGACCATCCACAAGAAACAGAGGCTGCACACCAACACCATTGCAGGCTACTGGTCAACCTTCCGTGCTGTTCTCCACACAGCCTACCGTGACCACAAGATCAAGGAGAATCCAAATGGCTTCCTTGACAGGATAGACACCATCCCAACGGAGAAGGAACACCTCTCACAGCCGGAACTCGTAAAGCTTGCCAACACCGACTGCAAGGAACCAGTATTGAAGAAAGCATTCCTCTTCTCCTGCCTGACTGGACTCAGAAAGAGCGACGTCAAGGCGCTGACATGGAAGAAGATTCAACCATACGGAGATGGAGGCATGTATATCACAGTACGTATGCAGAAGACTCAGCAGCTTGTGAACAACCCTGTCAGCGAAGAGGCTCTTGAACTCATTGGTTTCTACGATGGAGAACACGAACCCGATGCAAAAGTATTTCCGGACTTCAAGGACAAAATGACAGGAACGACATTGAAGAACTGGCTGAAGGCAGCGGGCATCACCAAGCACATCACCTTCCACTGCGCCCGTCATACTTTCGGCTCCTTGCAGGTTGATGCAGGAACAGGTATCTATACCGTCCAGCACATGCTCGGACACAAGAACGTGGAAACCACTCAGATTTATGCTAACATGGCAGATGAGAGCAAGCGCGAGAGTGTTAACCGCATCACGTTGAAGCCAAAGATAACTCCACAGCTGAAAGTCGTCGGAGGAGAGTGATATATTTATTAGCCCTTCTCAGTGTTTTTTTGATTGATTCAGAATAGTCCTGTTTTGAGATTCAACCAATCTTCGAACAGGACTTTACATATATGATTCTTGCTGATATACTCATTGTTCCCAAATAGTTCTCCATAAACAAACTCCACGAATGCCTTGTATTCAAACGGTTGCCAATTATCTACATCTCTGAGAGTAATCATGAAAATCAATAAATCACCCTTTTATTGCATATCAGATGCTGTTTGTATTCAAAGAACCACTCCATAATGCATTTGACTTTCTGTACAATGCCTTTGAAAGTTTTATGAATGAGAATCTTTTGAGTATAGAATACACATAAAGGAGTACTGTCAACAAAGCTAATGCCTGTACATTTTCCTCGTAGGACCTTCTTTATGAAGATTGCCAGAGGAAGTACAACCTCTCGCTCCAGTTCAACAAACCTGTTGTATGACACCACATTCGGAAACAGTTGATATATATGTTTGCAGATCTTTTCCTGATGAAAACGTTTGAGACAATAGTAACCTTAAAAAATGTAGGAAAAGACGATTGTAATTTCAGCTTTTTACATCCTACAATAATAGTAATATTTACGTCTGTTGAGGGCTTTAAGGTATATTTTGCCCTCTAAGCATCTTAAACTTTGTAAAAAACATCTTCAATATAGAATAATTGAGTACTTTTGTCTTAAATAATCATGCATATTATTATATCCACATATGAATACGTTCCTATTTGCTGCTGGTGCCTCGGTGCCATTTTTCGAGAATCCTTCATTAAGTACTTGGTTTCTTACACAAAAAGTAAGAGATATAAACGAATGGCAAAGAGTTATAGACAAATACATCTCAATAAAAGGTCAAAATGTTGTTATTGCACCACCACTGTTTGTTGTGGATGTCATTAATAAGATTATAAGCTATGCTCCTGATGCAAATTTTGAACAAATTGCTGAGGTGCTAGACAAGATTTCATCATACAGCATGGATCCTATCCCTAACAATAGAATGATGAATCTTGTACAATGGATACTTATGGATATAATGAGGAATCCCGGTAAGTGGCCTGGTATAGGTATGCAAGAAATCCCATTCTTGTTCAGAGAAATCATTGCAGAAGCCATCCTAGAACTTGAGAGTAATCATAAATCTAGAGATTATACGCACTTATTAGAGAAACAAAAAGCATTCATTGCTTATGCCGCAAAAGGTGAAGAAGCAAGTATCATATCAACGAACTATGATAATTGCGTTCCGGATTCATTGCATGGCTTAGGCTTCGATATTTGTTTTAAAGAAGTCGATTACAGATATCTAATGCAGATCGACATACATAGCTTTATGAATGCTCCTCGTGTGGTTTATTATCCTCATGGACATTTGCGTTTTCACTTTACTGATAATGACAATGTTACTTATTGGCATGATTCGATAATGGCAAATAACGAAAGATGGGATGGCCTAGCCTCCACTTCAATTGGTTCCACCCTCACCGTAACTCCCGGAAAGTTTGCATACAATTTTAATACATTTATCACTACAGGTCAGACAAAAGATGATAGCTTTAATCACTTACCCTATGCAATTTATTATCAGCGTATGGCTTGTGATATTGCTAAGAGTGATACAGTTTATATTATTGGATATTCATTTAGTGACGACCATTTTAACCGTTTGATGAAATCATTCTTGAAACTCAAAGACACAAATAAACTTGTAATCGTTGACTATTATCCTGACGCTATTGGCATGGTTGATGAATACATGGATCAGAACAACATCATATCAAAAATCTGTCAAGTGTTTGGAACTGAGTGGTCAGTAAGATATGATAGCACAAGTCAGACTAAACTGCCGTTTAATCAAACAGAGGTAGACAGATTGAATCAAGATGGATTTGGAGAAATATTCAAAAATGTATATTTCTACAAGAAAGGTTATAGTGATTTTTTAAATGAGTATACCAATTTTATTTAATCTTGATATGGCAGGTTTTGAGTACAATCCCTTAGCGGAATTTATCACCTTAAAGTGGCGTTGCCCTAAGTGTGGAACAGAGAATGAATCCGACGCATTTTCAGTACCAACACCAAACTTTTCTGCAGAGACTCATCATGATAGCATTGAATCTGAATGGTATGAAGATTGTTGCTCTAATTGCGACCATAGCATTAATGTAGAGTTGTATAATGGTTTCTATGGTGGGACCTTAGAAGTGGATTTAAATGATGAAGATGTTCTGAATATAGATGTTGAGTATCCCGAAGAAGACGATGAATGGTACGATAAAGAATTGTTCGATGCAACCCATGCTGATGTAATAAAAGTATTGGAAAAACTAGAAATCTTGGATGAAGATATGAAATCCTATCTATACCGACTTCTATATGCAAACCTCATTACCAGTATGGAAGCGTATCTTTCTGATACATTGATAAAATATGTTACAGAAAATGATGTATATTTACGTAGATTCACCGAAACATACAAGCCATTCAAGAAGCAGACCTTTACAACTGATGACATCTTCAATCGAATGGATCATCTAAAGGATATCGTTAAGGGGGAATTGCGTGAGTTGATGTATCATAACCTTCCTAAGATAAAACCGATATTCAAGGATTCGATGGGAATTGATATTGGCGTAATAAAAGATTTGTATAAAGCTGTACTCATTCGTCATGACATTGTTCACCGCAATGGCAAGGACAAGGATGGTAAAGAGCTTGTAATTACAAAAGAAGACGTTGAAAAGCTCTGTACTCAGGTCAATGATTTTATATATAACATCGAATGCAAGCTACCTGCCACAGCCATATCTGTCGAGGACATTAGTTCACCATTTGACGTGATATAGTGACTGTATTAACTGAAAGCAAGTCCATCACATGCATAATGCTCATTATTCAACAATTATTATAGATGCTTTCAAGATAGGCTTTTACTATGCAGCACATGTTGGGACAGAATGTCTCAACCACTCAAATCTATGCGAATATGGCTGACGAGAGCAAGCGCGAGAGTGTCAACCGCATCACGTTGAAGCCAAGGATAACTCCGCAGCTGAAAGTCGTCGGGCAGGGCTAAACCTATTTGTTGGCTCTATTTCTTCGAGAAATGAAACCAAAGATGCTATTTTCAAGTCACAAACATTGAAAAATGGGAACCAACAGGATTGGCTCTCATTTTTCGTTATACCTTTGCCAAGCAATCAAACAACGAAGAAAAAGGAGGAAAAGGCCAAATGTGAAAATCATACTCGCTTCAAGTATGATTCACAAATAAATATAAATCATTGGCCTACAGACGAAAAGACTATACGTCATAAGCAAAATTCTTCATAACTTTGCAGCACGTTTTCTGAAACAACGAACAATAATACATAAAGACAATGAAAATAGATTCACCATCTTCAATCACTCCACGTGAGGCATCCATCCGGCTCGAATGGATCTCCACAAGAATACTGCCGGGAGTTGCAGTACTCCTTCTTTCAATTCCACTATGTCAATGGGCAGACTCAAATCTTCCCGATGGCATTGTTCCCGTCTATGTCATCTATATGATGATTGTAATAATCCTATGGTCAATGTACATGGCTGTGCAGTATGCTTTCGTTGGAATAGCACAGACAAGAAAAGCCAAGGACAAAGTCTCTATAGACAACAACAATCCCCACGAAGAAGATGGGCAAACACCTGTTTTTCTTTTGGAGGCAATGCCTATGGTTGCTGAGTCAAATGGAACTGAGAGTGTCTGCAATGCTGAGGTGGTCGAGGAGATAGCTGAGAAGACAATAGCTACAGATTCCAAAGTCATATCGGAAGAAGTCAATCATCCCGACAATGAGGCATCCACTGTTTCGGCTGCTTCTGCCAGTTCAACCTACCAGCAAGGTATTGATGACTTCTACCAAAGTCAGGCAGAAAGCCAGAAGAAGAAACTGGACACCATTCATGAATACCTTCTATACATAATGTCTCCATTTGTATATGAGGAAGACATGGACGAGTTCTGTACAGACCTGTTGAGATTCGCGATGGATCACAACTACCGCCCAGAAGTTGAGTGGAAGAGATTCAAGACCAAGCTGAGCAGCTTCGATGTCCGCCATCTGGTCTGGAGCATTGCCATCAGATTGGGACTTGGCAAAGGCAAGGTTTACAGCAACGATGATTGCGCTTGTTATATCGAACGTCGTTTTGCTTCATTGTGCGTAACAGGCAATGGAGAACCATTGTCGCATAGCACACTCAGGAACCTGACAGTCACATCCAACAGCGACCAGATACATTGTGACATCCAGGGGGCAGACGGACTGCTATTCCATATTCCTTCACAACTGGGCATAGAGAAAGACTGAAGATAATCTTTCTCACCTCTCCTATATCAATACATAGACATCTCATATTGGATCCACATCAGAAACCAAACTTTGGCGTGGTCCTGATGTGCCTATGCCCTTTTGCGCTGAAA
>JAGHTI010000004.1 GCA_018065415.1 Candidatus Equicola stercoris | reverse complement strand
TTGGAATAATGAATAATCGGAGTAAACTCCATTTTTCATCCTTCCAAATCGGAAATAAATAAAATTTATTTTGGCATTGTCCTTGATTTGCACTAATTTTGTCAACAAAATACAAAAATCAATCATAATACAAAGTATGACTACAGAGAATGAATACCTTTGTGGTCTGAAGAGAGAGAATTTTCAGACCACCATAAACGGAAAGAAGACTGATTTATTTGTCATCAAAAACAACAAAGGTCATGAGGTTGCTTTCACAAACTATGGCGGAGCGATAGTTGCAATAATGGTTCCTGACCGTGATGGAAACATTGCAAATGTCATTCAGGGGCACGATAACATTCAGGATGTAATATCTTCGCCTGCACCTTATCTATCAACTCTTATTGGACGCTATGGCAACAGAATCGCAAAAGGACAGTTTACCCTTAACGGAAAACAGTACCAGTTGGCACAGAACAATGGCGAAAATGCTCTGCATGGCGGTCCTACAGGATTTCATGCTCGCGTATGGGATGCAAAGGTACTGAATCAGAACAGTGTTGCCCTGCTATACACCTCTTCTTATGGTGAAGAGAGTTTTACTGGTGAGGTAAAGGTGTGTGTGGAATACACATTTACTGACAATGACGAACTCATCATCGAATATCTTGCTACTACGAACAAGAAGACAATAATAAATCTCACTCATCATGGATATTTCTCTCTGGCAGGTATTGCTAACCCAACCCCTACCATTGAGAACCTGCAATGTGAGATAAATGCAGACTTTTATCTGCCTATCACTGACGAGTGCATACCTACTGGTGAGATACGTCTTGTCAAGGGCACTCCTTTCGATTTCCGTACAGCAAAGGCTATCGGCAAGGATATTGATGCTGATGACGAACAGATTAGGAACGGCAACGGTTACGACCATTGCTTCGTATTGAATAAGGATGAAGAGGGAGAACTGAGCATGGCGGCAAAAATTGTCGAACCAACAACAGGACGCACCATGACGGTATTCACGACAGAGCCAGGCATGCAGATGTACACAGACAACGATGCAAATGGTTATCCGGGGCAGAACGGGGCTACATTCCCTAAGCACAGTGCTATCTGTCTAGAATGTCAGCACTTCCCTGACTCACCAAACCGTCCTTATTTCCCTTCTGTTGTGCTGAAACCATACAGAAAATATAAGCAGAAGACCATCTATGCCTTCGGCGTGGAATAAGTTAAGAGGTTAAGAGGTTAAGAAGTTAAGAGGTTAAGAAGTTAAGAAGTTAAGAAGTTAAGAGGTTAAGAAGTCAACGGTCAACCTCAGGACCTCAAAACCTCAGAACCTCAGAACCTCAGAACCGTATAACCGAATAACCGAATAAGTTTAGAGCTTAGAGTTTTAGAAATTTCAATTATATAGACAACTATGGATATTGAACACGTAAGAAGTCGTTTTATAAAGCATTTTGACGGTAAGACAGGTACCATCTATGTTGCTCCAGGAAG
Source organism: Candidatus Equicola stercoris (assembly GCA_018065415.1). Classification (GTDB taxonomy): domain Bacteria; phylum Bacteroidota; class Bacteroidia; order Bacteroidales; family Bacteroidaceae; genus Prevotella. The sequence continues at coordinate 10,622 of JAGHTI010000004.1, read as the reverse complement.
GATTAACCTCATAGGCGAACATACTGATTATAACGGTGGTTTCGTCATGCCGGGTGCAATAGACAAAGTAGTGATGGCAGAGATAAGGCCGAATGGAACTGACACCGTGATGTGTTACTCCATTGACCAGAAGGACAGAGTGGAATTCAATGTCAACGACACACAGGGGCCGCGTACCAGTTGGGCACGATATATATATGGAGTAGTGCAGGAGATGAAGAAACGAGGCGTTGAGGACAAGGGTTTCAACACGGCATTCTCCGGTGACGTACCACTTGGGGCAGGGATGTCATCTTCGGCAGCCTTGGAGAGTTGTTTTGCTTTTGCACTGAATGACATCTTCGGAGACAATATGATTGACAGTCACGAACTGGCACTCGTAGGACAGATAACAGAGCACAACTACTGTGGTGTAAACTGCGGCATAATGGACCAGTTTGCTAGTGTCTTTGGTAAGAAAAACAACCTCATCAAGTTAGACTGCCGCAACATGGAACATATCTACGTTCCTTTCAATCCTCAAGGATATAAACTGGTATTGCTTGACTCAATGGTAAAACACGAGTTGGCATCATCGGCATATAACGACAGACGACAGAGTTGCGAAAATGTCCTTGCCGCTATCAAGGCAAAATATCCTGACAGAAAGATAGAACTTCTGCGTGATGTTGACTGGGATATGCTTGAGAGCATCAAGTCAGAAGTATCGGAAGAAGACTACAAGCGTGCAGCATTCTTCCTTGGGGAAGACGACCGTGTCAATGGTGTGGTTGATGCACTGAATGCAGGTGACTATGAAAAAGTAGGCGAACTGATGTACCTCACTCATGAGGCACTCAGCAAAGAATATGAGGTTAGTTGTGAAGAAATCGATTTCCTTAACGACATAGCAAAAGATAACGGAGTGACAGGTTCCCGTATCATGGGTGGCGGTTTTGGTGGTTGCACGATAAACCTCGTTAAGGAAGACATCTTCGAAAAGTTCGTCAAAGATGCAATAATCAAGTATGGTGACAGATATGGCAAACGTCTAAAGGTTTATGACGTTATAATAAGCGATGGTGCAAGGAAGATATGTTAAATCAGCAATAACACTGACAGCAACATGCTGTCTTCTCATCATGTCCTGCACAGGAAACAAGACCGATGAGAACCAAGCATGGATAGACTCTGATTCGCTCGTGAGCGTGATGGACTCTGCAACAATCGTTCTGCCGTCGATGCCACAAGGAGCGGATGTATTGTTTGATGATTTCTTCTTCAATTTTGCAGGAAGCAAGAAGATGCAGTTACAACGCGTTGCCAAACATTTGCAGAAAGACTGGAAGTATGATTCGTTCTTCATGAAAGACGGATATTACACTCTCATATTTAGGGATGCATCCGACCTCGAAGTCATCAAAGACACCAATGTCAACAAGACCATCGTGGAAAAGATATTCCTGAAGAAAGATTCCATCAGACAATATCATTTCAACCGCATAAACGGAAACTGGATATTGACAGAGATAAAGAATCAGGCAATAAAGGACAACATCAACGCATCTTTTCTGAGGTTCTATTATAAGTTTGCCAACGACACAAAGTTTCAAGAAAAGAGCATGCACAATCCTGTGAAATTCATCGGTCCTAATCCTGACAATGACTTTGAGAATCTTGAAGGAGAGATAATACCAGCCACATGGGCAGCATTCTGTCCGGAACAGATGCCAAAACAGATGATGTATAACATCATATATGGTGACACTCCACGCAAAGCAACAAACACCACATTATTTGTCATCAGTGGCATTGCAAACGGTCTTGAAATCAAAATGACCTTTGCCAAAGAACACGGTGTATGGAAAATGCAGAGATATGAACAATAGCCTGAAGGAACATAATACGTTTGGACTGGATGTAAAATGCAGTAGGTTCATAGAGTACACTTCGCTCAATGAACTTTCTGACATACAAAAAACCCTCGAGAAACCTTATCTCCACATAGGTCAAGGTAGCAATCTTCTTTTCACAGGAGACTACGAGGGTACAATCCTTCACTGCGGAATGAAAGGCATCAGGAAATCTCATGAGGACAATGATAATGTCTTCATTGAGGTTGCAGGAGGTGAGATTTGGGACGATGTCGTCGCATGGTGTGTAGAACATGGTTATAATGGCACAGAAAATCTCAGCCTAATACCTGGCGAGATGGGTGCTGCTGCCGTGCAGAATATAGGAGCGTATGGTGCAGAGATAAAAGATGTGGTAGAATATGTGGATGCTTTTGACCTGACAACAGGCAACACGCGAAGATTTGAAAACACAGAATGCCAATATGCTTACCGTTCAAGCATCTTCAAATCAGAGTGCAAAGGGCAATATGCCATATATAGTGTCACTTTGAAATTGAACAAGATTTTCATACCACACCTTGAATATGGTGGATTGAAATCAAAGATTAACGAAAACAATCTTGATGCAAAACAACTGCGGCAGACCATTATAGATATACGCAATGCAAAACTGCCTGACCCGAAGGTTATCGGCAATGCAGGAAGTTTCTTTATGAACCCTGTCGTAAGTAAAGATTTTTTCGACACCTTTATCCTCTCATACCCAGAAGCACCACATTATGCAGCCACCATGAAAGATGCGGATGGCAATATCACAGAAGGTGTTAAGATACCAGCTGGATGGCTCATAGAACAATGTGGATGGAAAGGTAAGACATTTGGTAAAGCAGGAGTATATGAAAAACAGGCATTGGTTCTTGTCAATCTCGGTGGTGCTGACAGCAAAAACATCATAAGCTTGTGCAAAGCCATACAGCATGACGTGAAAGTAAAATTTAATATTGACATCCAACCGGAAGTCAACATGATATAAAAAAATACACTTATCTTATGATACTTGAAAAAATAGAGCAATTATTACAGGAAGCGAAAAACATGACTGCAGAAAATGCAGAGCAGGTGGAAGAGTTACGTTTGAAATACCTCAGCAAAAAAGGTGCACTCAATGACCTTATGACTGAGTTTCGCGACGTACCGCCAGAACAGAAGAAAGAAGTCGGCATCAAGATAAACGAACTAAAACAACTTGTAAGTGCCAGGATAAATGAGTTGAAGGCACAGTGTGAGACGAAGGACAATACAGATGAAGGCATTGACCTTACTCGCACTGCATATCCTACAAAATTAGGAACACGTCATCCGCTTACCATTGTAAGGAATGAAATCATCAACATCTTCGGACGTATGGGATTTTCTTTGGCAGAAGGTCCAGAAGTTGAAGACGATCTACATGTTTTCACAAAACTCAATTTTGCGGCTGACCATCCTGCACGCGACATGCAGGACACCTTCTTCGTGGAAACAAATAATACCGATGTAACAAAGAACATTCTGTTACGCACGCACACCAGCAGTGTGCAGGTACACGTAATGGAGACCATGCAACCACCTATCCGTGTCATCTGTCCGGGACGCGTATATCGCAATGAAGCCATCAGTGCACGTGCTCATTGTTTCTTCCATCAGATAGAGGGATTGTATATAGATAAGAATGTATCATTTACCGACCTCAAACAGGTTCTGTTGACATTTGCACGCGAGATGTTCGGCAACGATACGAAGATACGTCTGCGTCCGTCATATTTCCCATTCACTGAACCAAGCGCAGAAATGGACATCAGTTGCAATATCTGCGGTGGCAAAGGATGTGCTTTCTGCAAACATACTGGATGGGTAGAGATATTAGGATGTGGCATGGTGGATCCAAACGTACTTGACGCATGTGGCATAGACTCAAAAACATATACAGGATATGCTTTTGGCTTAGGAGTAGAAAGAATCACCAACTTGAAATATCAAGTCAGTGATTTACGACTGTTCTCTGAAAATGATATAAGATTCTTGGAAGAATTTAACGCCGCCGGTGTTTAGACATATTCTTAATCATCTTCTGACGGAATTTGTCTTCTGCCCTTATTATCTTCCACACCTTTTGAGGTGGCAATACTTTTAGGTATTTCTTATGATAGGTCTGCTGAAGTTTTTTCAGTTTCAGACCTATATTGTCGTATGCGTTTATCGCTTTGATACAATCTTCATCAGTGCGAGGATGCCATGCTGCTTTTCGCTGTTCTCCATACAGAGCACGTTCTTTCTCCTTACATTCATCAAAAAGAGGGAAGAACACTTTCTGCTCCTCTGGGGTAAGACTCGCTTCTTCAATAAGAAATTCATGAAACTTCTGTTTGAATGCTTCTGGATCAAACTGCATTTTAGGATGTGCCATAACAACGGTACAACAAAATGCGAATAGTACCACTAATGTATTCTTCATATCTTATCAATCATTATTATCTTCAATGCATGCATACAGATCACCATTGTCAAACATTGCGTACTCATTCATCTCACCTACATAGCGTTCGATCTCCATATCCTGAGCACTCAACATATTATCGCCGACATTCATCTTATTATATAAGAAGGATATTGCAACAACGAAAAACAAAACACACGCTGCGACAGAAATGATCCGTTTCAATGTAAAGAACTTTGTTTTTCCAAACTCTTTACGTTCAGCATTAACAGCACTTGACACTATTCTTTGTGTCAAGTCATCAAAATATCCCTCTGGTACTCGGAAAGGATTTTTGTTTCCGACCATCTTTTGTAAATCGTGTTCTGTCATTTGTTTGTCTTCACATCTTTGACGTATTATCTTCGTCTTCGTTTAATCTATATTCTTCAAAAATTCCGAAATCTTTTCTACAGCAATATGATAAGAGGCTTTCAATGCACCTTCTGACGTATCCAGCACCTTGCTAATCTCATTATATTTCATATCGTCAAAATATCGCATATTGAACACCATCTTCTGCACTGGAGGCAATGTTGCTATCGCCTGTTGCAAACGAATTTGTGTTTCATCTCCATCAAAATAGGCATCTGCACGTAATTGATTTCCCAGTGATGTCACCTCATCTACACTCATGCCGTCAAGATCATGTTTCCTCTTTCGGATAAAATCAAGAGATTCATTAACGGCGATACGATATAGCCAAGTAGATATCTTCGATTTATTTTGAAAATTCTCCCTACTGTTCCATGCTTTAAGAAAAGTGTTCTGCAATATGTCATTTGCATCTTCATGGTCATACACCATACGGCGAATATGCCAATACAGCCTTTCACTATTTTCTTTAACCATTGCAGAAAATTCTTTCTCAGTCATGGAGAAGATAAAAAAATAATTAGCCGAAAGACTAATTATCTAATAGAAATTTTTCTAACTACCTTACCTACCTTCAGTATGTAGCAACCTTTCTGAAGGTTCAGCTCTATTCTCTTGTCGTTACTGTCTATCTTTATCTTGTCAACGCTGACACCAGTAACCTTGTAAATCTCCAATACAGCACCGTGTGCACCTGTCACACGAACGACATTCTGACTCATCTCAATAGACACAGAAGTAACCTCTGTTTCGATGCCATCATTAGGCATTTCTCCAAAGGCAACTGATGCTGTACCTGTCAGCAAAAGACCTATCAAGATAATTTTTACTACACTCTTTTTCATGTCGTATATCCCTACTGGATGTTGCAAAGGTATAAACTTTTTATTGTTTCTCCAAATTTTCTTATAATTTTTATACCTTTGTCTTCACAAATAATACAAAAATCAACGGATAACCGCAAAACCGTATAACCGTATAACCGCAAAACCGCAAAACCGCAAAACCGCAAAACATGCATACAAGAGAAGAAAAAAAAGAGGCTTTCGGGCGTTTATTAGATGTCATTGACACACTACGTATCAAATGTCCATGGGACAGAAAACAGACCAACGAGAGTCTGCGTACAAATACAATAGAAGAAGTTTACGAACTCTGTGACGCCATACTTAAAAATGATGTCAAGGATATTTGCAAAGAACTTGGGGACGTATTGATGCACTGCGTTTTCTATTCTCGCATAGGAGAAGACAACGGACAGTTTGACATTGTGGATGTATGCAACCAGATATGCGACAAACTGATATATCGCCATCCTCATGTCTATCCACCGAAAAACAGTGATGATGAAATCAAGAACAAGGAAAACATCACTACTGGTGAAGTACTACAAAATTGGGAACAACTGAAACTGAAAGAAAAAGACGGAAATAAGAGTGTTCTCTCTGGTGTACCTGAGTCTCTTCCTTCACTGATAAAATCATACCGTATTCAGGACAAGGCACGAAATGTGGGCTTTGACTGGAAAAAGAAGGAAGATGTTTGGGCAAAAGTTCGTGAAGAACTGGATGAACTGGAAGCAGAAATAAAGAAAGAAAACAAAGAAAATTCCGAAAAAGAATTTGGCGATTTCATCTTTTCTATTGTTAATGCTGCACGTCTTTATCACATCAATCCAGACACAGCACTTGAGCATACCAACCAGAAATTCATCAATCGTTTCAATTACGTCGAGCAACACTCCATAAAGATGGGGAAACCACTCACAGAGATGTCACTCGACGAAATGGATAGATTGTGGAATGAAGCAAAAAAAAGTGAAAACAGTTAATTGAAAATATTATCTCTAACTGTTTTCACTTAATTTTCACAACTCGTTTATCGAAATCTTCTACAGAGGGAAGTTTATACCAAAGTTAACATGTCCCTTGCCTGACACTGGCAGCCCCTGTTTAGCAAGGTCGCCCAGTGTATGGTCCATACCGAGGAAAGCACTGAAGCCTTTAGTATGGAAGTTGAGAAGCCATCCGAAACTCATGCCATAAGAGCCAGCTGCGATATCTGCTGTTGCTGCAAAATGTTTTGTTTTCCAGTTTGCCGACAGACGCTCTTCATTCCAAGAGTAAACACCATTGATACGAGTTGTACTGAGGAGTCCAAATGACAGGTTCTTATAAGATGGCAGTATAAATTCTCCACCGACATTTAATGTTGCCCCTAACATCGTTGTACGTGAGCCTGTATCACCATTGTCCTGTAGTTCATAAAGTGTTGCAAGTCCTTCGAGCAGACGGTCGCCCTCGCGTTCGAAACTATGCTCTGACTCATCATCAAAATTAAAGATATACTTATCCGTCTCAAACATTCTATCTCCATTTGTAGATGCCACATGATTTTCTTTCCATGAGATAAAGCCTAAATCAAGCAATGCAGCAGAAAGACGCCAATCTTCATTTATCTTCCATTCAACACCTAAATCTATGGCAGTTCCCCAACCATTCAAGCCAGTATTATCCAAATCAACATCATTGACGTATGTATGTGGCGTCTTATGTCCTTCTGGTCCGCGCTCTGTTGTCTCTGTCTTATATTGAAAACCTTTTATAGACGAGTTTACTTCTGCATTTGTGATGGCAGTGTATGCATCATTATCCAACTGCAGTTGTGCCTTGTTGAATTTTGCATCCACTTGTCCGTAACCGAGCAACACCTTCAATGTAGCTCCAACACGAACCTTGTCACTTATCTGGTGTGAGTGTCCTAAAGCAATCTCACCATAGCCTATACCCTGTGCATCAAAGTCTGTAATGTCATAAAAACTATTTTTAGGACCTTCCTTTGCCAATCTGAAGATAGAACCAGGAATTCTCGTAGAAACCCTCTCACGGATATTTATTCCGACAATGTTATATCCTCCCAAGCCTTTGAAACCGACATTCAGGATATTGAGTTTCAGTTCTTCATTGATACGATTGTTGTCTTTTACCTTATCAAGAAATTCCGAAGCACTGACTTTAGGGTTGAGGAATGTTGTCGTACGCCCATCAACATTATAGAGGAACGTTTCCACTCCCACATTGCCTCGCATAGCCACATTCATATTGGATATACCGGGCATTCCCACGAATCCACTTTCATTGGCAAAAGCTGGATTCATCTCATAACGGAAAAGGTATCCGTCATTGAAATATCCCGACTGAGTTGACTGAGCATACATCACGTCTGTGCAAACAATTGTGCACAGGAATACTATTGCGTATCTTTTTATTATATTTTTCATAATTCAGTCCTCCTTTTTATTCATCCTTTTTGATATACATACCATACACTTTTGCTTTGACATCTTCCAACAAGATTGTCATATCTGGGCGTAGCTGTGCTTCCTTTTCAGAAACCACGTCTGCTTTTAGGTTCATACCATCAAGGGCCTTAATTGTTCCTTTGACAATAGCCTTAATTTCTTGTTGTTGTGCAAGGGGCTCAACCTCAGGTATCGTCACTGTGACACCTTCTATCTTTTTTCCGCCATTGGTCAGTGGTTCGATGTCGAGTTTAAGTCTGTAAGGCACGTCTGTAGTAACGAGGAAATTAACTTCCATAGAGTCTATCTCTACATCATCAAGATTGCCACTGTCATTCCATTCATTAAATGTCTTGGCATAATTGATTTTAGAGTTCTCTGTCAGTTCCACAGGAGCATAGAAAGAATATGCACCTCGAACAGCCTCAAGTTCAGTACCTAAAACAAAGTTCTTGATGATACCATTGATATTAGGATTGTCCACCTTGATATTCAACTTATCTGGAAGACCAACGTGTGTGCCACTACCTTTGTCGTAGCAGTCAAGGATATATTTTGTATTAAACACCACATAATCCATATCTTTATCCTTATATATATAAGGACGTGCAGGTTTCTCTGGAGAAAGGCAGAAATAATTGTCATGAGTAGCGCGGAAAGCTATCTTCTCTGAAGTAACCTCATCGTATTTCTTTCCTTCGCGTTCATTTCCTATGCTCATTTTGCATGTTGCACCGATATTATATTGGTAAATAGGGTTGTTCACACTTAGATAAATCTGCGGATTGCTAACACCAAGTGCCGTACCAGTCTGGTTCAACACTTCCGGGATGTCGTTCAGTTCCACTGGAGCAACATTTATGTTTGTAATATCATAATTGATGCTACCCGAGAAAGTATTTACATTGATATCCGACAGATACGGAGAACAGGTAAACCCGACATGGTCAGGAAGTACAAATCCCTGAAGAGCAGCGATATCTATATCGTCTGTATATACAGCAACACGACCGCTCTGTATTTTGCACGTTCCATTTATATCCAGTATGTGATTGTGGAATTTGATATCCGTATTATCCTTCAACCCTATGCCCTTGACATACACTGAAATACTGATATTTCCATTTTTGTCAGTTTCAAGATCATTAAGTGCCAGGTCACCTGTGATTTTATTCCAACTCTTTACTGCCTTACTCTTTTCCAAATCCAGCTCAAGACCTTTGAGAAAACCCATCTTCACTTCTTCAAAATGTATGGCCTTCAATCCCTGAGGAATACCAGAGATGCTCAATGACACTTTCAACTCAGCAGTAGCACCCACCTCAGAAATATCCACTATTGCCTTGTCAATGTTCGAAGCATTGGTAGAGACGTTTGTAGATGACTCCTTTAAGTTATAATAACCTATCAACTCACCAGTAGCCATTTTCTTCCGAGTCATTTCACCTTGCAAATCCAGAGTACTGACAATTGGTGCTATCGTCGGTGCTGCAGCAGTAAACGTGTTTACCTTTATCGGATTGGAAGGACCAAAATCGCCTTCCTTTATCAGATAATACCCATTCTCATCCTTTTTGATGATACTGCCTTCATCTATTTTCAGAACACTCTCCAATTGAGTCGCCTCAATGTTGATTGGAACCTCCAATCCCTCTACAGGGATACCAATTGTTGTTTCAATATCCGACAAATCATAATCATCATTGATACAAGATGCCAGAGTCATTACTGAAAACAACACAATAATAAATTTCAAATTCTTCATATCAGATTATTTAAAATTAAACAATGAATTCTTCAATCTTTAGTTTCGTAAACGTTATTACTTTAGATAATTTTCATCCTGAACAACAATAAATTGTCCAATGCCGTGCTTGATTTTACTTCTTTTAGTGTTGCAAATTGACAACAAGCCAAAACTGCAACAAGATGTGTGGCAAAGATACTAATATGTTAAATTAAATCCAAATTTATTTAAAAAAATCTAAAAAAATAAACATTCATCTATATAAATGATATTATACGATAATTTATAGGTCATTTTTCACACTAACCCACATTATATTTGTATTTTGCTAGGGGTTCTAGGCTTTCTAGATTTCCTAGATTTGCTAGATTTGCTAGAATTCCTAGGTTTCTAATGGAGCCTATTTCCCAATAAGGATTTTCTTTCCATTCTGTATTACTATGCCATTGTAGCCATTGGTGGTAGCCTGTCGGATGTCGAGTCTTATCCCTTGCAGGTTGTACACATTATCAGATTGAAGAAGTCTTTCATCACGTCTTATCGGAGTGATGGAAGAAGGGTCGCTCAATCCTGTCAATGTCTCTACCCCATGGAAGAAAGTTCCTTCTGGAACATAATACACTACATAAAGTGAGAAGACACCGCTTTCTGGGTCATAAGTACATGGATAAAGTTTATATGAGTACTGTTGATTATAAGTTGGCATATCTGACACCCATACAGTTGAAGTCTTTACTACAGTTCCAATTTTGTAACTAATATCAAAGTTTGCCGACTGTGCAGGGACCTGACATTTTCTTGTTGCCTTGTTATAATCAATGATGAAATTAGTTTCACCCATAGCCCAGT
>JAGHTI010000041.1 GCA_018065415.1 Candidatus Equicola stercoris | reverse complement strand
ACCAAGGTTAATCCTTTGACGGTCATCAACAATGTGGCTTCTGACCGCTTGATGATGGAGATGGATAAAATGGGTTCTGCTCCTTTCAACTTCACCGATGTGGTGCTGGTAGAGCAGACTGCTTCGGTACCTGAACTCACTGCTCCTCAAGTTCCGACCGTTGCCAAGTTCCTCCACAACGGACAGCTGGTCATCCGCAAGGATGGTAAGAAATTCAACGTTGGTGGAGTTGAAATAAGATAAAAAAGCATCCCTCCAACCCCTCGCTGAAGGGGAAGGGTGAAACTGAGAATGGCCTCTTTCCAAAAAAATGGAAGGGGCTATTCTCGTTTAGGGTTTATGGTTTAGGGTTTAGAGTTTAAAGTTTAGAGTTTAGGGTTGGTGTTTTTTTTGTTGTTCTCGATTTGTGGTAATCTTGCCAAATGTAACATTGAAATAAAGCCAAGTGCCACAATGAAACATGCTTTCAAACTTAAAACTCTAAAAATAATTGCATTCTTGCGCTCCGTTGGATGCTCAGGCGAAAATAAATTTTCGGAGTTTTTTTTGTTTTTGTTTTCGATTTGTTGTAACTTCGCAGAGCGTCGTGCGTGCGCGTTATATAGATGATGAAAAAGATTTGTATAGTTTTTTGTGTTCTGTTTTTGTTTTTAGGAACGATGACGGGACAGGTGAAGGTGGGCATTATGTTGCCTCTCGATAAGGGTAGTGCAGACGGAACACGGATGGTAGAGTACTGTCGTGGAGTGTTGATGGCTGTGGATTCGCTGAAACAGGAGGGTGTGAGTGTGGATATTGTTACTCTCAATACTCCTGCGAATGCTGACATCAAGAGTCTGCTGGATGCTACTCCTACCATGAAAGACCGTGACGTGATTTTCGGTCCTTTCTATCCGCAACATGTAGAGGGTGTCGCCTCATTTGCTTCGAAAAATGGAAACAAGGTGGTGTTGCCATATCTTACAAATACAAAAGAACTGAACACTAATCCCAATCTGTTCCAGATTGCCTTCAACGCTGTTCCTATGGAGCAGAAGGTGGTGGAAAACTTTATAACTTTGAAGGTTCAAAAAGAAGACTTACAAGTGGTAATCATCGACTGTAACGATACTACTGATACTCGCTGTCCGTCGTTGACAGCATTGGTGAAGTCGTCTTGCAATGAGCACGATGTGAAAGTCCGTGTTACCAATATCATGCAGACGGATAAAAATTTCGTGAAGGCTTTTTCAAAGAAAAAAGAAAATGTAGTGGTCCTCAACTCATCTTCTTTGCAGAAGATGCAAGAGGTGCTGACAAGATTGGATAAGATGCGTGAGGAGGAACCAAAGATACAGTGTGCTGTGTTGGGATTCTCGTCATGGCAGATGTCTTCAAGACAGTTGTATGAGGCATTCTGCAGAAATGATGTCTATGTGCCGAGTACGTTCTACTGTAATCCTGACGACAGGAAGGTGAAGAAGATTTGTGACGGGTATCGTTTCTGGTTCAAGTCGGAGCCTTATCCAGTGTCGCCGTCGTACGTGATAAGCGGTTTTGACCAAGGATATTATTTCATCAAGGGCATCTCGAAATATGGAAATGCATTTGTGGGCAGTAAGGTGCAGCAGGTGTCACGCCAAATGCAGAGCCCATTGTGGTTTAACAAGGTGTCAGTAAATGGTGGGTACATGAACAATGCTCTCATGTTTATCCATTTCCGTACAGACAAAAAGACGGAACTGATCATGCAATGAATTGATAATTAAAAGGTCAACAGTCAACGATAACGATACGCTTCGCTACGATACGCTTCGCTACGATACGCTGACGCTACGATAACGATAACCGTATAACCGCAAAACCGTATAACCGTACAACCGTATAACCGTACAACCGTATGAAAAGATATATTTTTCTATTGCTATGTGCAACCTTCTTTATGGTGGCAAATGCACAGGTGGGCGAACATCGCAATGATTTTGCTCTCGGCGTCAATGGCGGAATGATATTGAGTGATGTCGGCTTTAACCCTACCGTACCACAATCGATGAAGATGGGCTATACGTTTGGGGCTACGATGCGTTATACCAGCGAAAAGTATTTTACTGCTATCTGTGCCCTGCAGGGAGAGATAAACTTTGCACAGATAGGTTGGAAAGAAGATATCAAGGACTTGCAGGATAATGCGGTCATCAATCCTGAGACAGGAGTGGCGGAGGAATACAGTCGCACCATGTCTTATGTGCAGGTGCCTATCTTTGCCCGCATGGGATGGGGTAGGGAAAGAAAAGGCGGACAGTTCTATATCATGGCAGGCCCGCAGTTTGGATTGTATCTCTCGGACAAGATAGAAAAGAACTATGACACACCGTATAAGGAGGGCCGTGCTTCACAGGTCATCGAGCAGGAGACTATGGATGTGGAGAAAAAGTTCGACTACGGCATTGCCGGTGGTCTGGGTTTTGAATATTCTCACACAAAGATGCCACATCTGGCAATAGACGTGAGGTACTATTACGGATTGGGAAACATTTATGGCAGTTCGAAACGTGACTTTTTTGCAAAATCGAATTTTGGAAATATCGTGGTGCGTGTTCACTGTCTGTTTGATTTGATAAAAACAAAAAACGAAAAAATTAGATAACTATGGTAAAAGAAACAGTAACAGCAGTTCAGATGAAACTGAACGACAAGGCTTGGGCGCGTTGGACGGTGCTCATCCTCGTAGCATTGATGATGTTTTTCGGCTACATGTTTGTAGATGTGATGTCTCCGTTGAAATCGCTCATCGAAACGGAGAGAGGGTGGAATAGTTCTACTTTTGGTACTTATGCTGCCGGAGAATACATCCTTAACGTCTGCGGTTTCCTCATCTTGGCAGGTATCATCCTCGACCGTATGGGTGTCCGCTTTACAGGCGTACTCAGTGCATCATTGATGTTTGTCGGTGCATGTATAAAGTTTTATGCAGTCAGCGACTGGTTCGTTGGCAGTGCTTTTGAAACATGGCTCAACTCTTGGTGGGTGACACTTCCGGGAAGTGCAAAACTGGCAGCCTTTGGATTTATGATTTTTGGTTGCGGATGCGAGATGGCAGGTACGACGGTGTCAAAGATTCTGGCGAAGTGGTTCAAGGGTAAGGAGATGGCACTTGCCATGGGACTGGAGATGGCTATCGCCCGTCTTGGTGTCTTCGCTGTGATGTGGATATCACCGCTGCTCGCAGGTAAGATAGACCCTACAGTAGTGAAACCTGTCGGCTTCTGTACAGCATTGTTGCTGATAGGTCTCATCACATTTGTCGTCTTCACATTCATGGACAAAAAATTTGACCAGCAACTCATTGCATGTGGCGAGAAGGTAGAAGACGACCCAGAAGACCAGTTCAAGGTGGCAGACCTCAAGGATATCTTCACAAGCAAGATGTTCTGGCTTGTTGCACTGCTTTGTGTATTGTATTATTCTGCAATATTCCCATTCCAGCGTTATGCTCCGAACTTCATAGAAGAGACTCTGAAAGTGGATAATGCCACAGCATCAGGTCTGTTTAGTTTCTTCCCGATACTGGCAATGGTGCTGACTCCTCCCCTTGGAGGGTTCCTTGACAAAAAGGGGAAAGGTGCATCAATGTTGATGGTAGGTGCACTGATAATGGTTGCCTGTCATCTGAGTTTTGCATTCCTCCTGCCATTGTTCCCATCAAAGGTGTTGGCAGTATCGTTGATTGCAATACTTGGTGTAAGCTTCTCACTTGTGCCTGCAGCTCTCTGGCCATCAGTTCCGAAGATCATTGAACCGAAGATATTGGGCTCTGCCTATTGTCTCATTTTCTGGGTACAGAATTTCGGTCTTTGCCTTGTGCCAGTACTCATCGGTGAGGTACTGCAAATAACGAATGGTTATCAGGCACCAATGATTATCTTTGCTTCCTTCGGTGTGTTGGCATTCTTCCTCTCGATACTTCTCAAGATAGAAGACAAGAAGAAAGGCTATGGTCTTGAAGAAGCGAATATTAAATAGAGCTTAGAGGAGGCTTCGCCAACGATAACGATACGCTTCGCTACGATACGTTTCACTACGATAACTTTATGCAAATATAACGATGAACGAGATAAACGATAACAATACGCTTCGCTACGATACGTTTCACTACGATAAGTTATCGTAACGCAGTGTATCGTAGAACCCTGTTCGTATCGTAACGTAGTGTATCGTTATTAAGTTTAGAACTTAGAGTTCGAGGTATCGAATAATCGATAAATAGAAAAAAATAATAATTAAAAAACTAAAATACTATGTTTGAAAATCAACCGAAAGGCCTATTTGCATTAGCATTGGCAAACACAGGCGAGCGTTTTGGATATTACACCATGCTCGCAGTCTTCGTATTGTTCCTTCAGGCAAACTTCAATCTTTCGCCTGGAGCATCAATGAGTATATTCTCTACATTCCTCATGTTTGTATATTTCCTTCCTTTGTTCGGAGGTATGCTGGCTGATAAAATCGGCTTTGGGAAATGTGTTACCATCGGTATCTTTATCATGCTCTTGGGGTATCTGCTGTTTGCAATACCAGCAGGTGCTGGCAGCATGGCATACGCATTCATGATTGTTGCTCTTGGACTAATCTGTATTGGTACTGCACTTTTCAAGGGAAACCTTCAGGTGATGGTGGGCAACCTCTACGACAATCCTAAGTATGCACACAAGCGTGACTCTGCTTTCTCCATCTTCTATATGGCAATAAACATTGGCGCAATGTTTGCTCCAACTGCTGCAATCAAGATGATGGATTATGCTCAGAACTCACTCGGTTACAGTGAGGCAGATTCCTACCACTTCGCATTCGGTGTGGCTTGTGTGTCATTGCTCGTCTCAATAGCAATCTATTATGCATGCCGCTCATGGTTCAAAGATGCTGAAAAAGGAAATGTTGCTACTAAAGGCGAGACTGCAGCACCAGTAGAGGAACTGTCAAAGGCGGAAACAAAACAACGCATCGTTGCATTGTGTCTCGTATTTGCTGTTGTCATCTTCTTCTGGATGGCATTCCACCAGAATGGTGCTACGCTTACTCAGTTTGCAAAAGACTACACAGCACAGTCTTCAACAGGACTTCAGAGTATGGTCTTTGATGTATGGAACCTCGTCGCTGTTGTTTTGATTGTCTATGCACTCTTCTCTCTCTTCCAAAGCAAGACTCCGAAGGGAAAACTGATTTCTGGTGCAATAATCATCCTTGCTGGTGCATATCTTGTTTATCAGTATGGTGTACTGCCAGAGTCAACAAAGGTTGAAGCTCCGATATTCCAGCAGTTCAACCCATTCTACGTAGTAGCTTTGACTCCAGTGTCGCTTGCTATCTTCTCTGCATTGGCAAAGAAGGGTAAGGAACCTGTTGCTCCAATGAAGATAGCTCTGGGTATGCTCGTGGCAGCATTGGCATATCTCATCATGACAAGTTGTTCACTGTCGCTCCTTCCTCCAACGGAACAGGTAGCAGCAGGATGTGTTGATAGAGTATCACCTTATTGGTTGATTTCAACATACCTCGTACTTACATTTGCAGAACTTCTGCTCTCTCCAATGGGAATCAGCTTTGTCAGCAAGGTGGCTCCTCCGAAATATAAAGGAATGATGATGGGTGGATGGTTTGTTGCAACAGCACTCGGAAACCAGTTGGTATTTATCCCTGGACTCATCTGGGACGACACACCACATTTGGCTTATGTATGGATTCTCCTCATGATATTGTGCCTTGTAAGCTTCATCTTCATCATGTCGCAAATGAAGAAACTGAAGAGGGTATCATAAGTATCAACAATTGATAATTGATAAATTCGTACTTTGTATTTGGAAATCAATAAAAATAAAAAAAGATATGGAAAAATATAGAATAGGAAGTGATTTGCTCGGCGAGAAACAGGTGCCGGCTGATGCTTTGTATGACGTGCAGACAGTGCGTTGTTTGGAAAATTTCAATATCAGTCATTTTCATCTTAATGACTATCCTAACTATCTGAAAGGTCTTGCTCTCACTAAGATGGGGGCAGCAGAAGCCAACCATCAGTTGGGAATCATCACTGATGAAGTGTATAACGGTATCATGGCAGCATGCAGAGAGATTCTTGACGGACAGCATGCAGAGGCTTTCCCTATTGACATGATACAGGGTGGAGCTGGTACTAGTACCAATATGAATGCCAATGAGGTTATCGCCAATCGTGCATTGCAGATAATGGGATATGAACTTGGAGACTTCCAGCATTGTTGGCCTAATGATGATGTAAACTGTTCTCAATCTACTAATGATGCTTACCCTTGTGCAGCACATCTGGGACTTTATTTCACTCATCTTGAGGTGATAGAGCATCTGGAAAAACTCATTGCAAGTCTGCGTGCCAAGAGCAAGGAGTTTGCTCATATCCTTAAGATGGGACGTACACAACTCGAAGATGCTGTGCCAATGACTCTGGGACAGACATTCGGTGGTTTTGCATCTATCCTCGAAGAGGAGATTCCTCATCTCAACCATGCTGCTGAAGACTTGCTCACTGTCAATATGGGAGCAACAGCCATTGGTACAGGAATATGCTCAGAACCTGGGTATGCCGAGAAGTGTGTTGCTGCATTGGGCGAGTTCACAGGATGGAACATAAAACTTGCTGCAGACTTAGTGGGTGCAACATCTGACACATCGTGCCTTGTAGGTTATTCAGCAGCCTTGAAGCGTCTTGCTGTAAAGGCTTCAAAGATAAGCAACGACTTGCGTCTGCTTGCTTCAGGTCCGCGTTGTGGACTGGGAGAGATAAACCTTCCAGAGAAACAACCAGGCTCAAGCATCATGCCGGGTAAGGTGAACCCTGTAATACCTGAAGTGATGTCACAAGTGTGCTATAAGGTTATGGGTAATGACGTCTGCGTCACTATGAGTGGTGAGGCTGCACAGATGGAACTTAATGCAATGGAACCTGTAATGATACAGTGCTGCTTTGAAAGTGCAGAACTGATGATGAATGGTTTTGATACATTACGAATAAACTGCATTGACGGTATCACCGCTAATGAGGAACGCTGCCGTGATTATATCCGCAACTCTATAGGAATCGTTACAGCACTGAACCCTATCATCGGCTACAAGCATTCTACGAAGATTGCCAAGAAAGCCAAAGAGACAGGACGTGGTGTATATGATTTAGTTCTTGAAGAAGGTATCCTTACAAAAGAAGAACTAGATACCATCCTTGCACCGGAGAATATGATTAAACCGGTAAAACTAAATATCCGTAAGAAGTAACGGCCTGTTACTTCTTACTTTAAGTATTTATCCAACCATTTGAAGTAGGTACGTTGCCACAGGATTCCATTCTGTGGCTTCAGTACCCAATGGTTTTCATCAGGAGCTATGAATAGTTCTGCAGGTATGCCACGCAGTTTTGCGGCATTGAATGCTGCCATCGCTTGTGAATCTACAATGCGGAAGTCTTTACTGCCGTGGATACAGAGAATAGGTGTATCCCATTTATCTACAAACCTATGTGGTGAGTTGGAGAAGGAACGTTCAATGGCTTCACGTTGCTCTTTGCTGATGGCGTTGGCGTTGTCATTGAGATGCCAAGGAGCACCACCAAGATCCCAGTTTGTAAACCATGCCTCTTCAGTTTCTACATATTGTTGCTCGAGATTGTAAATACCATCATGGGCAATGAATGCCTTGAAACGCTTGTCATGATGTCCTGCAAGCCAATAGACACTGAATCCACCGAAACTTGCACCAACACATCCCAGACGGTCTTTGTCTATGTATGGTAGTGTCATGGCATCGTCTATTGCAGACAGTAGGTCGTCCATGCAGTGACCTCCATAGTTGGTAGAGATTTCTTCATTCCATGCACTGCCGAAGCCCGGAAGTCCGCGACGGTTAGGTGCAACGACAACATAACCGTTTGCAGCCATTATCATCATATTCCAACGGAAACTCCAGAACTGTGATACAGGACTCTGTGGACCTCCTTCACAGAAGAGTAGTGCGGGGTATTTCTTGTTTCTATCAAAATTTGGTGGCAACACTATCCATGACAGCATGTCCTTGCCGTCAACGGTCTTGCTCCAACGAGGTTCTACACTACCGAAGTCGATATTGTCTTTGAACCATTTGTTTTCATTCGTAATCTGCTGTACTGTTGCTTTCTTGTTCAGGGCTACACAATACAAGTCTGTAGGCTCACACATAGACTGACGGGAAACAAGGAGTCCGTTGCCACAAAGCTGTACGGAGGTATAATCATATTGTCCCTCAGTCAGTTGCTGTACTTTACAAGTGGAATGTTTTACGTTATAGACATGTGTCACTCCGTGCCATACACCAACGAAATATAGACTCTTGGAGTCTTTTGCCCAACAGAAATCATCAACATTGCTGTCAAAACTCTCGGCAACATACGACTTTTTACCTGATTTGATATCCATGACACACAGGCGGTTGCGATCACTTTCATATCCATCGTGTTTCATACTCTGCCAAGCGACGTACTTTCCGTCCGGCGAAAATTTAGGATTTATGTCGTACCCTACTTGGAAATCTCCATCGAGATTATTTACAGGCTGGTTTTTTAGTGAAAGAGATGCATCGTATGCAGGTGCTTTCCAATCCAGAGATGGTTTGCAGAAGTTCTTTATGGTAGTTTTCTTGCTAACATCATAAAGATAGATGTCTGAATCTGTACTTGTGGCATAATCTACACCAGTCTTCTTTCTGCATGTATAAGCAATGAACTTTGCATCTGGTGACCATGCCAACTGTTCCGCACCGCCAAAAGGCTTCATCGGACATTCAAAAGGCTCGCCTTCGAGGATGTCCGTTTCTCCTCCAACCTTCTCTCCGTCATATTCTGCAACGAAAGGATGTGGCATTGTCTCTACCCATTCATCCCAATGACGATACATGAGGTCAGTGATAACCCTTGCAGATGCTTTCTTCAAATCTGCAGGTTTGTTGCTTTCTTTAGCAATCTGATGGATGAGGATGACTTTCTTTTCATCTGGCGAAAACAGATAGTCTTCAACGTCCTTGTCGCAGAAACTTATCTGTTTGCGGTTGTTCCCGTCTGCATCCATCTTCCACAACTGCATGGTGCCACTCTTGTCGGCAGTAAGGAATGAAATCTCCTTGCCATCATTGATATATTTTGGTGCAACACCTTTGCCAAGTTCCATGGCAGAACTACCATCTACATTGCACTGCTTGATGATGGTCTTGCTGTTGTTTTGTTTTACACTATAATAACTGACGTTGTAAACGACTTTCTTACCGTCAGCAGATGCACATGATGCACCTACACGTCCCATAGCCCAGAGCCTTTCTGGAGTAAATGTGCGGTCCTGTGCATGTGTTGTTACCATAGCTGTCATCGCTATCAAAATGAATAGAATCTTTTTCATCTCTTATTAGTTTTTCTGTTGGCGACGTTTCTGTTCTTCAGCCATTGCCTGCAGACGTGCTGCAAAACCAGTGGCTTGTTTTTGACGGAATTTAGGGTCAGCCTTACGTTCTTTATATTTCTGCATCAGTTGGTCGTACAGTTTTTCATCATTTGTTGTCTTGCGCAATATCCACATTATTGCTGCAGAGAAGAACAGAGAGATGAAATAGTAGAAATTCAAACCTGCTGAATAGTCATTGAACATGAAGAAGAACATCACTGGCATGAGATACATCATCCAGCGCATCATCTTCATCTGTTCTGCCTGCTGTCCCACCATCTGGTCTTTCTGCTGACGCATTGTCATGATAGAATACAATACGTTGGCAGCACAGAACAATATACAAGTCAGCGACAGATGGTCGCCGATAAGCCATATATTTGTTCCCCATTCCACGATAGGGTCGTAAGTGGAGAGGTCGTCAATCCAGAGGAAACTCTGACGGCGCAGTTCTATGGCGTTAGGCACAAAGTTAAACATGGCAATCCAGATTGGCATCTGGATGAGTGCCGGCAGACAGCCTCCCATCGGTGATACACCATACTGTGAATATAGTTGCATCATCTTCTGCTGTTTTTCCATCTTCTGGTCAGGACCATTGAGGTCTTTTGTCTCTTCCTCCAGACGTGGCTTGAGAACACGCATCTTGGCACTGCTCATATAACTCTTCTTAACGAGAGGGTAGGTGATAGCCTTCAGCAACAACGTGATGAGTATGAGGATGATACCCATAGGTATGTTCATCTGACGTAGTATGTCAAAGACATAAAGTGTGAAGAAACGGTTTATCCATCTCACCAGTGGCCATCCCAGATATATCAGCTTCTGCAGTTCTAGGTCCTTTCCGAGAGTGGTCTTGTCGCTTACCTTCTGTAGCAGACGGAAGTTATTAGGACCGATGTAAATCTCAAATTTTGTAGGTTCGTTTCCTGTAGGGTCGAAGTCTGTCTTCATCTTTGCCTCAAACTGTTTGAGATAGCCAGTGCTTTTCTCCTGTGGTATGCTCGTCATACTGGAGTTAGCAGCAAAGATTTTCTTCGGGATGAGTACAGTACTGAAATATTGATTTTTGAAAGCCACCCAGTCCAGTGCTTCTTCTATATTTACATCAATCTTCTCGCTTGTCTCGCTCAAATAATCAGTACCTTCGTTGGCTTCCTTGTAAGTGAGAGAGGCGTAACGGTTTTCAAATGTAAAACTCTTTTCTTGTTGTTTAGCCTTCTCCTGCCAGTTTACGCCCATCTGATTGTAGTCGGGAGCAAACATTCCTGCCAGTCCTTCTGCTTTGACTGTCATCTGTAGCAGATATGAGTCGTGAGGCAACAGATAACTGATGATAAGTGAGCCAGGACCTATTGCTGCCTTCATGGTGACAGTGGTGTCTGTAGCATTGATGGCATCAAAGGTCAGGTCCTTAGTGATGATGTTCTCTGTCTTTCCTGCCAACAGGAAGTTCATGCCTTGGTCAGCACCTTCAAAGAGTGTGACGTTATTATTGCCTTCAAGGTCTTCATAATTTTTTACTACAGCTTTCTTCATTACACCGCCCTTGTTGGAAATGTCGAGGGAGATGAGTTTGTTCTGCAGTGTGGTGAAAGTCTCAGGAACACTTTCCATTGCAGAGTCACCGACAGTCTCTGCTATGGTGTCGCATACGACGTCCGACTCCAGAGAAGCCTTTTCCAGAGAGTCTTTCTTTACAGTTGCAATAGAATCCTGACGTGCCTGTTCTGCCAGTTGTTCTGCACTAGGCTTGTTGAGATAACCAAATCCTATGAGGACGGCAGCGATAAGAATAAATCCAATGACAGTATTTTTATCCATAGAAATTGTGTTTTTTACGTAATTTAGGCGCAAATTTACAAAAAACTTATCAGTTATCAGTCCTACACATCTATTATTTAAGTTTTTTTTTTACCTTTGTGCTGAGTTATGATAAGACGAGTTGTAACTATATTGTGTTTTTGGATAATAACCATTGCTTGCTCTGCACAGAATAATTCAGGATATGCCAACGGTTATTATAAACTGTTCATATCTCCTACATTCTATCACGATGCAGTACATTCTATTCTTTATGCAGACTCATTGCCGTCTTCAGACCGTGAAGTACTGTTGAAGGAATCTGTTGACAAGGCTTTGATGAACATTTACATCAATCGTCCTGACCTGGTCAGAAACACTGAGACGAACATCAATAAGACAGGGCGTGTCATCTCTAACGATACTACCGAGAAACGGGCGGCAAAGGGCATCTATGAAGATTTTGTCTTTGATAATGTTTATACTTTGGCTTCAGAAAGTACTACGCCTGATGCTCCTTTTGATGTGGTTATCAAAAAACCGAATTTCTGGACATTCCGACAAGACTACTACCTGCAGATATTGCAGAATTTCTTCTCTGACAACTGGTATAAAGGTGGTGAACGTAGTTATTCCATGCTTGCACAGACCACCATAGAAGCAAACTATAACAATAAGCAGAAGGTGAAGTGGGACAACAAACTAGAACTGAAGTTCGGTTTGCAGACACAAGAGTCGGACTCACTGCATAAATATCGTACCTCTGACGACCTTATCCGTCTTACGTCGAAACTCGGTCTTCAGGCTTCAAAACAATGGTATTACACTTTTCAGATGATTGCCCGCACACAGTTTGCGGCAGGTGTAAAAAGCAACGACCATTTCATCTATTCCGATTTCATGTCACCGTTTGAACTCGACCTCTCTGTCGGTATGGACTATACGATATCATCTAAGAAAAAACTAAAAGACAACAAAACAGCGGTGCTCTCTGGTTCGCTGAACCTGTCACCGCTGGCTTACAATTTTAAGTATGTTGGACGTGAGGGTTTGGAAACACGTTATGGTATTGAGGAAGGACATCACACTATGCAGGGATTCGGTTCATCTCTTACCTTGAATATGAAATATCAACCGCTGCAACAGTTCTACGTTGAAACACGTCTTTGGGCATATACATCTTACAAGAATGTTCAGGCTGAGTGGGAAAACACTTTCAGTTATCAGTTCTCGAAGTATATTGCTGCGAAGTTGTTCCTCTATCCTCGTTTCGACGACTGTGTTGCACGTGACGAAGAATACGGATATTTCCAGTTCCGTGAATACACCTCACTTGGATTGTCATTTACATTTTAGCCATCCTTTCCATGTTGCGTCGCTGATCTACCCATATCAGTTTTGATGTGCTGTAACCTCTGCTCGTTGCCTCACGCAGCACCTTCTCCTTTACCGTCTGTGAGATCTTTGGAGTTCGTGACAGAAACCATAGGTATTTCTCTGACGAACCGCCTATCAGCGCGTAGGAATAGTCCTTTGCCAACATCAGTATGCGGTAGTCGGAATAGAAAGGCCAGAAGAATGACACGCGCAGCAATCCCGATGTCTTAGTCATCTTTGCCTCACCGGATACACTTTTCTGTTTCCCATTTTTCCACCCCATATTATTGACGGTAATGTTGCCATCATCATTCTTTTCATAGAATGTCGATACGTTGTCCTGTCCTCTTTCGAACTTATGGTCGTAGCGGGCAATCTCGTACCATCTTCCGAGAAATCTGTCCATGTTTTCCACCACAACAGGCGTATTGTTAATACTGTTCTTGCTGCAAGATGTACAGCAAGGTATTATTGTGCAGATGATTGCTGTAAGCCAAAGATTTTTTTTCATAATAGTTTTAATTTTAATAGATTCAACAATTCTCATATTCTTTTTTATCTGCGCAGAAATTTGATGCAAATATAAGATGAAGAATCCCCTGTTGCAATAGACATGTTAAGGTTTGTTTCGATAACGACAATCGCCATGACCGATAGCAACTCGCATTTAGTGAGTGCAGAACTAAATTTATTTGATTATGCCGAGCGTGAGGCGAGTCGATGTAAATCAACTCGCATTTAGTGAGTGCAGAACTAAATTCATTTAGATTATGCCGAGCGTGAGGCGAGTCGATGTAAATCAACCATTTTTTTTTCGTTGCTGTACAAAAAATGGGATGTCATCTACTTTGACATCCCATTATCTCATCGCCAATTGTCTTTCATGATCCTTCCCTTCTGGAAAGGGCATTAACAGGCTTCTGTTACTCCTTCAAA
The DNA here is from genome assembly GCA_018065415.1 of Candidatus Equicola stercoris. GTDB lineage: Bacteria > Bacteroidota > Bacteroidia > Bacteroidales > Bacteroidaceae > Prevotella. The sequence goes on along the minus strand of JAGHTI010000041.1, from coordinate 10,083 downwards.
TCCAGTTTCAACTGCAGTTCGTCCAGTTGTGCATCGTCAAGGGCTGCAGGAGCATCCAGCATCACATCTCTACCAGAGTTGTTCTTCGGGAATGCAATGCAGTCGCGGATAGAGTCCAGTCCTGCCATGATGCTCACCCAACGGTCCAGACCATAAGCAAGACCAGCATGAGGTGGTGCACCGTACTTGAAGGCATTCATCAAGAAACCAAACTGAGCCTGTGCCTTCTCAGGGGTGAACCCAAGAACTTCAAACATCTTTGCCTGCAACTTAGGGTCGTGGATACGCAAAGAGCCACCGCCCACTTCTATACCGTTGCACACAAAGTCGTATGCCTTCGCACGAACCTTTGCTGGGTCAGTGTCGAGCAGAGGAATGTCCTCTGGGTTTGGCATGGTGAAAGGATGGTGTGTGGACATCAGACGTTGTTCCTCGTCACTCCATTCGAAGAGAGGGAAATCTATTATCCACAGACATTCAAATTTGTTCTTATCACGCAGTCCTAACTGGTTACCCATCTCAAGACGCAGTTCGCACAACTGTTTTCTTGCCTTCATGATATCTTCACCAGAGATGATGAGGATGAGGTCGCCCGGTTCTGCTGCCATCGCCGTCTTCAGGTCAGCAAGGGCTTCAGGGGTGTAGAACTTATCCACACTGCTCTTTACGCTACCGTCTTCCTGCACTCTTGCATATACCAATCCTTTGGCACCAATCTGTGGACGTTTCACGAAGTCCGTCAGTTGGTCTAACTGCTTTCTTGTATATGAAGCGCATCCCTTAGCACAGATACCACCGATGTAGGCAGCATTGTCAAAGACACCGAATCCTGGATATTTTGCAAAAAACTCTTTCAGTTCCACAAACTCCATACCGAAACGCAGGTCAGGCTTGTCGCTACCGTACAGACGCATCGCCTCTTCCCAAGGCATCTGATGCAACTTCGGCAGTTCGATACCTTTTATCTCCTTGAAAAGATAACGTGCCATGTCTTCAAACATGTTTATCACGTCATCCTGGTTGACAAAACTCATCTCGCAATCCACCTGTGTGAACTCTGGCTGACGGTCAGCACGCAGGTCTTCGTCACGGAAACATTTTACGATTTGGAAATAGCGGTCGAAACCTGCCACCATCAACAGTTGTTTCAGAGTCTGTGGCGACTGAGGTAGGGCATAGAACTGTCCCGGATTCATTCTTGAAGGCACCACGAAGTCACGAGCACCCTCTGGCGTACTACCAATGAGGAATGGCGTCTCCACCTCTATGAACGCCTGAGAGTCGAGGAAGTTACGGATGAGGATAGTCATGCGGTGACGCAGTTCCAGATTTCTTCTCACTGCTGCACGGCGAAGGTCGAGATAGCGATATTTCATTCTCAGGTCATCACCTCCGTCAGTATTCTCCTCAATGGTAAATGGTGGTGTGATACTCTCATTGAGCACGTTAAGAGATTTTACCAATATCTCTATCTCACCAGTAGGCAGGTTCGGGTTTTTAGAAGAACGCTCACTGACCGTACCCTTTGCTTGCAACACCCATTCACGTCCTACGCTGTTAGCAAGTTCAAAATCATTGTCACCCTCAGACAATACCAACTGGGTGATACCATAACGGTCACGCAGGTCGATGAATGTCATTCCACCCATCTTGCGTGCACGCTGTACCCATCCCACCAGGGTTACCTCCTGTCCTGCATCGCTCAGACGCAACTCACCACAAGTCTTAGTCCTGTATTCTGTATATAGTTTCATTGCTATTATGTTTTTTTTGTTCTGCGAAGGTACAACAAACCGAACGTACTACCAAATAAATTTTATTTATTTCTTTTATTGAAACAAAAAGGCACGAAATTTATTTCAGTGAATTATTGTGAGAATAAAAGTAAAAACTGAGTTTCGATAGAATTTCATTTTTTTCTGAAAGCTTTTTTGTGTTTTGGAAATAATTAGTATTTTTGCAAAGGAAATATCAACCGATGAATAATTGAAATAAAAGCATATAATGAGATATGGGCACGTTTGATTTGACATCGACTTTGGAACCTACTGACGAACAACTCCAAGCTCTCATGGAGGGAATAGGAGAACGTGGCAGACGTAGTACGCAAAACATGCATGAAGTGCATGCTCGCATGATGAAACAAGCAATAGAAAGTGTACGCAATGGCCTCAAATAAACGACGTCCAACATTATGTATCATAGCTGGACCTAATGGGTCAGGCAAAACATCAACCACAGAACTGCTATTACAAAATGAGTGGACAGCGGATTCTGTGTATATTAATCCAGACAACATCGCACAACAGCAATTCGGAGATTGGAACTCACCTAATGCAGTGATGAAGGCAGCAAAAGAAGCAACACGTCTGCGTTATGAATGTCTTGAGAATGGTTGCAACTTTGTGTTTGAGACAGTTTTTTCATCTGCCGAGAAAGTTGAATTTGTCCGCAAGGCAAAGGCGGCTGGATTTTTTGTGCGCTTTTTCTATGTGTGTACAGAGTCACCAGAGATTAACATTCGACGCATCTACAAACGTTATCTTGAAGGAGGACATGAAGTCCCAATCTCAAAAATTCTCTCACGCTATTATAAATCACTTGCTAATGCAGCTACGATTCTTGACGAAGTAGATAGAGCATACGTCTATGATAACTCCATAGACGATGCAACACCTCAACTCTTATTCCGTACCATTGATGGAGATGTTGCAAAGATGTATGTTAGCGATTTGCCAAAATGGACTGATATTTTCTTTGTAGAAAGGTCCGAAAAATGACAATATAACAAGTGTTTTTTTTGGAAGTATCTCTTATTTCCCGTACTTTTGCAACAAATATACAAAACATTATGAAAAGATATTTTTTTATCATAGCAGAAATACTCATTGCCACAGCATGTCACGCACAGGCAAAGATACAGTTCGATAAGACCACGCACGACTTTGGCGAGTTCAGTGAAGCAACACCCGTGAAGACCTGCACCTTTACCTTCACCAATGTAGGCAACGAACCCCTTGTCATCAACCAGGCAGTAGCATCATGCGGATGTACAGTGCCAGAATATAGCAAGGAAGCAGTTCAGCCGGGAGAAAAGGGCACCATCACCGTCACCTACAACGGCAGAGGCAAATATCCTGGACACTTCAAAAAGTCTATCACCATACGAAGCAATTCCAAAAACAATATGACACGCATATATGTCATGGGTAACATGGTGGAGATAGAAAAAAAATCTTAAAAATTTTTGCTAATATTAATAATAAGGTGTAATCTTGACCTTTGGTCGGTTTGTTGTAATTTTGACCTTCGGTCGAACTGACGACGAAATGAGAGCAGAGATAAACTCGTTTATATTTTGCCGAATTGAGGAGGAAGAAAAGAATGAAATTCTTAACTTACACTGCACCTCAACATAAACAAAAACTACGTTTTAACGATTTTTCTTGAAATCATCAGAGTAAAACTCTGTGCTTTCTAAAAATTAAAATCTAAAAAAATGGATAATTTATTTTGGTAGTACGTTCGGTTTGTTGTAATTTTGCACCTGCTATTTTTTAAGGTAATAGAAATTTTAGGAAACAATAAACGTTTTTATCATTATGCCAGAAAAGAAAACTGCAACAAAGGTTGTTGCTAAAAAGGTAGAAAAGAAGACTGCATCTTGCGGTTGCAAGGCTGCAGCAAAGACAGTGTTAGATTTGAGTAAGGAAAATATCGGCTTCAAGGCAGGTGATGTATATCAGACACTTGCATCAGCAGAGAAATCACTGACAGTAAAAGAGATTGCAAGAAAAGCAAAGATTTCAGAAGAAGAGACACTTCTCGGACTTGGATGGTTGTTCAAAGAAGGAAAGGTCACTACAGATGGAACGAAACTCACACTTATCTAACAGAGATAAGTCACGATAAGGAAGGTCAGAATTGTCAGAAGAAGCAGTTCTGACCTTTTTGCATCATTCTTCTTCCACCATAACAAGAACATCACTATGATGGCATAAAGCAGTATCGTCTGCAAAACTGTCGTCTGCAACCCTTCCAGAACTGCATAGGGTAGGGTGCTGACAAATCTTATACATCCCATCAGCAACTTCACCATGAAGACCACAGCCACCGTGAACACCATCCCTACAGACGGCACCATCACCACCACCATCATCCAAAGACAAGCGAGATACAAGATGGCAGTCGTCAGTGGCACAGCCACGATGTTTGTCAGCATGAAGTAAGGACAGAACGAGCCAAAGTGGTACAACACCAGCGGAAGCGTCATCATCTGCGCCCCCAGAGAGATAAGACACAAATCAATAATCCGTCTGCCCATCATGGAAAAAACTCGTCTGCACCATAGCCATTTGCTGTTTCCACCATCATTAGAAGACGTGGCGAGGTTAGAACCACGTTTCTCTTGCCATGACAAGATGATGAAAATGCCCAACAAGGACAGAAATGACAACTGAAAACTAAGTTCAAAAAGACACTTCGGGTCAAAGAGCAGAATTATTATTGCCGACAGAGCCAACGAGTTCATGCCCACATACCGTCTGCCAAATGCATAGACAATAGTACAGATGCTTATCATCAGAGCAGCACGCACAGCACTGACACGCAAACCAGTGAGAAACACATACATCCATATAGGCAAGAGCATAAGCAACGAGCATACAGAGTATAGCAGAGGACTTCTACGTCTGAGAGGACGCACCAAAAGAAGAAGAAAAGACGCAATTATCGCCAAGTGCAAGCCCGACAGAGCCAGCAGATGAGCCACCCCAGTATCGGCAAAGACATCCCTCACCTCGTCTCCCATCATACTCCTCTCACCCAAGGTCATAGCCACGACAATGGCAAACACATCCTCCTCCATCCCAGTATCACGAAGACGTTGCAACAACCCTTCCCGCACCTCCAACATCCACATCTTCGTAAACATCACATCACCACTAATACCCTCAAAACTCTCTCTACTTTCTCTACTCTCTCTACTTTCCATCCCTCCGTTTGGAGAGGCCAATTCCATTCCCCCCACCACCAACATCACCACCACAGCCACAAAGACAAGAGGATATTTATTTATGTAGTTTACTTTCCGCATAACGCAACATCAACGACCAACTGCAAATTTACAGCATCTTTTCGTAAAAATAGTATTTTCTTGGAGTTAAATAAACCAAACTTCAATCCTACATCAGTCCATATCTTATAATACAAAACACTCCTCGTTATCTTATAACCTACTACACCTTATATTATGTGACTTGCCCTTAGTTCGACTCTGTCGTTATAGGTGAAATGTAAAAAAAAATAAAAAAATGTTTGGCTGTATAAAAAATGATTGTTGTTTTTGTGCTGTAATTAACCCATTTTATTAATTAACCTATTTATTAACTAAAACTTTCAATGTTATGTTAAAAATGAAATTTTTTCGTATTTCGCTGACATTACTGTGTTTGTTTATCACAACAGCAATATCAGCAGACACACTGAAGGGAACAGTTAAGGATGCAGAAGGTGAACCTATCATCGGTGCTACAATCATCGAGAAGGGTACAACAAATGCAACCACTACAGACTTTAACGGTGAGTTTAGTCTGAATGTTTCCTCAAAAAGTCAAGTGATTGTTTCTTACGTTGGTATGGAATCTCAGGAAATCAATGTAAGAGGTAAGTCAAACGTAAACGTAGTGCTGAAGAGCACAAGTTTCGCTCTTGACGAGGTTGTTGCAATCGGTTACGGTACTGCTCGTAAGACAGACCTCACAGGTTCTGCAACGTCACTGTCACCAGAGGCACTCAACGTGAAGGTTGGTGCAAACATCCTTGAAGGTATTCAGGGTAAGGCAGCCGGTGTGTCAGTGTTGTCAAACAACTTGGTCGGTGAAGCTCCAACACTCCGTGTACGTGGTAGCAGTTCCATCAATGCTGGAACAGACCCATTGCTCGTTGTTGATGGTTTCCCACTCGTTGACGCAGACCTTAATGACATCAACCCACAAGACGTAGAGTCTATGGAAATCTTGAAGGATGCTTCTTCAACGGCTATCTATGGTTCTCGCGGTACTAACGGTGTCATCCTCATTACAACAAAGAAGGGCGCGCGCGGACGTGCAAACGTGAGCGCACATGCTAACCTTGGTGTTCAGATGCGCGGTCGTCTCGTAGAGACTATCTCTGGTCAGGATTTCGTAAACTACATTAATTCTGCATACGCATATAAGAATAATGATATTATTACAGGAAGGGATACTCGTCCTTTCCCTAATGGATACAATGGTCCTTTCATAGATTGGCAGGAAGAAACAATCAGCAAGTCTGCACTCTTACAGGATTATGGAGTATCAGTTGACGGTGCTACAGACAGAACAAAGTACATGGTATCTTTCGGATATTATAATCAGTATGGTCTTATCAAGACAAATGCTTTCGATAAGTTCATGATTCATAATAATATCGAACACAAGATAAACGACCTTATCACTGTCGGTTCAAGCATGCAGTTCACAACTTCTCACAAGTATAAGCTGAGAGAGGTCGTAACGAATGACATCTTCCGTGGTGCATGGCCTACTGACCCTGTATATAAAGAGGATGGTTCTTACAATATCCTTGATCACAGTGAAAAGTTCAACTCTATCGCAAGTATCAATTCTCAGACTAACAGAACAAAGAATATCCGTTTCTTGGGTAACTTCTTCGGACAGTTGAATTTTACAAAACATTTGAACTACAGACTGAACCTCGGTTATGATATCAAGGATTCTCACAACTATCAGTTCAGTTCTTCACAGACACCAAAGAGACTTTCTTCCGGTGACACGACAAGTGATGGTTCACAGGCATGGTGGAGAGGACGCAGCGTTCTGGTTGATAACATCCTGACTTATACAAACCTTTGGAATGATGTTCATCGCCTGACTGCTACTGCTGTTTATTCTTGGCAGGATTATAAGTTCAATTCAAGTTCAATGTCAGGAAACTTTGACAATGACGAACTTGGTGCATATTCATTTGCAAGTGCTACAAACCTCAAGCAGGAAAGTGACATTTATTCAAACAAGCTGATGTCTTGGGTTGGCCGTGCATCTTATGCTTATGCAGACAAATATCTCTTGACAGCAACAATACGTTTTGACGGTTCTTCACGTTTCGGTAAGGACAACAAGTGGGCTACATTCCCATCAATCGGTGCTGCTTGGCGTGTTTCTCAGGAAAAGTTCATGCAGAATGTTAAGCCTATCTCAGACCTGAAGGTACGTTTGAGCTATGGTGTTGCCGGAAACCAGGAAATCGGTAACTATAAGTCACTCGCACGTCTGGCAACAGACCCTAAGATGGCAAGCTACTCTGACGGTTACAACACTCTTACTGGTTACTATGAATCAGTTGGTAATGACAAACTGAAATGGGAACGTACAAAGGAATTTGACCTCGGTATCGACCTCGGTTTGTTCGACAGAGTAAACCTTACTGTTGATTACTATAGCCGTAATACATCAGACCTGCTCTTCAATGTGCCAATTCCTTCAACTTCTGGCTTCAGCTCAGTGCTCAGCAACGTGGGTGAAGTGAACAATAAGGGTCTTGAAATTGCAGTAAACGCTGAAGTATTCCGCAATAGTGACTGGAAGGTTAATGTAGGTGCAAACTTTACTTACAACAAGAACAAGATTACTGAACTCTACAACGGCAAGGATGAACTTCTTATCCAGACAGGTAACACGGGTATTGACCAGAAGTTGGTTGTAGGTGAACCTGTAAACGCAATTTATGCACGTCATTCACTTGGCATCATCCAGGATCAGGCAACTCTTGATTGGTATAAGAGCTATGTTCCTAATACAGCAGCAAATGCTAAGCTCGGCGAAGAAATGTATGAAGATGTTGACGGTGATGGTTCTATCACTCAGAAAGACTATCAGAGCCTCGGTTCAGCAGAACCTCCTTATTTCTATGGTTTCAACGTAAATGTAGCATGGAAGAAGTTTACTCTGGATATCTATGGTCAGGGTGCTTTCAAATATGCTTCAATTGCAGGTGCTGAAGATATGTATGCTAACAACACAAAATGGGCTATCGGTTATCAGAACACAGGTAGCTACTGTCTGTGGGCAGAGAACAGCGTAAGAGACCTCATCGGTCTTCCAAGCCAGTATGCTTATGACCGTATGTGGAGCGAGACAAATCCTGGTGGTACATTCCCAAGAGCAGGTGCTAACGGCATCTATCAGAGTGACCGTACAAATGCTGACTGGGCATATTTCATTCTCAGAAATATCCAGGTAGGTTATGACTTCTCAAATCTTATCCCACGTAATCTGTTCAAGGAAGTTAAGTTTACTGTAAACTTCCAGAACTTCGTTACATGGGCTAATCATCGTGGATACAACCCAGAGAATGGTGACGTTGGTAACCCATTTGCAAAGACTATTCTCTTCGGTATCAGTGCTAAATTCTAAATTACGAGATTATGAAAACTATAAAGAAATTTTTAATCGGCACTACATTAGTTGCTGCTGTCATTGGAGGATTTTCAAGTTGTGGAAATCTTGATGAAACACCTTATACATTCATTGATCCGGGTTCATATTATAGAACAGAAGGTGAAGTGAATGCAGCCCTGAATACGGTGTACAACCGTTTCCGTAACATGTACAGAGATAACAACCAGATGTTCTTAGCAAATCTCGAACTGTTTACAGAACAGGCATGGCCTACATATCCTAAGAATAGCATGCAAACTCTTAATTATTGGTATGATATCAATAATGCAAGTTTCGGCGATATGGGTGTTTATAAGGCTTGGGGATATAACTATGTAACTATCAATGATGCAAATATCGTCCTTGCTCGTGCAGACGGTGTTAGTATGGATGAGACACATAGAACATGGATAAAAGGACAGGCATACTTCCTTCGTGCTTATTCATACTGGTTCTTGCTGCGTCTGTTTGGTCCAGTACCACTCCCAACGGATTACACAAAGGGACTTGATGGACTGGAGATTCCTCGCGCAACAGAAGCAGAAACATACAGCCGTATCATTGAAGACCTTGGATTAGCAATTGAGAGTCTTCCAGAACGCGGAACAGCGGGATATGACATCTGGCGTGCAACAAAAGCATCAGCACAGGCTCTCCTCGGTGAAGTGTATCTCTATCGCGCAACAATTAAGGGTGGAAATTATGCTGAATATGAAAGTGATTTGAGAGCTGCTGTTTCGTACAGTGAAGCTGTCATCAAATCAGGTAAGTATCAACTGATGGACAACTTTACAGACCAGTTCTATTGGTTCAATCAGGCTGGTGCAAAGAACAATATCGAAGCAGTATTCGAACTGCAGTTCAGCCCAGAATACGGACAGGACAACGGTATGCACATCCGCTTCGGTTTAGGTCGTACATACAACCATTATATGGGTTGCTATCAGTATGCACGTATGGGCGTCAGCTCTTACCTCCATCAGGAAATGGTGAATAATGGTGACAAGCGTGCAGATGCACACCTTACTTATTTCGAGGATGACCAAGGTTATTCATATCTATTCGATGCAAATGCTATTAGGTGGTATTGTCCAACAGATCCATCAAAGATTGTTACTAACGACAAAAACATGGAACTTCGCTGTCCATTCAACTGCAAGTATTTCGACCAGCATACAGATTATTCACTCCAGCATCCATGTGCAAACTTCCCGATGCTGCGTTATTCAGAGGTGTTGCTGAACTATGCTGAAGCATTGAACCTTCTCAATGACGGTGATCCTTTGAAATATCTCAACATGGTACGTAATCGTGCAGGTTTGGCAGACTTTACAAATACTAGTAAGGATGCCATCGACGAAGAAATCTTCCAGCAGCGTCGTTATGAGTTTGTAGGTGAAGGTAAAATCTTCTTTGACGAACTTCGTCGTGGTGTATTAGGTCAATATTGCGAAGCAAAATGTTCAAGAGGATTGGCAGAAGGTATGCCTTACTTCGAGAGTCAGCTGAATTACAAGGCAGGTAGAAACTTCCTGTTCAAGATTCCTCAGACAGACCTTGACAGTAACCCTGCACTGGAACAGAATCCTGATAACAAATAAGT
>JAGHTI010000044.1 GCA_018065415.1 Candidatus Equicola stercoris | reverse complement strand
CACGGCGGTGAGCCTTCGTCCGTCAAGTTCTGCGCGAAGATTGGCATGAACTACGCCAGTTGTTCGCCCTTCCGCGTGCCCATCGCGCGCCTTGCCGCCGCCCAGGCCGCTGTAGAAGAATAAACGAAAAGTGCTGAAAATTAGCTACATAAAGGGCAAGTATCTGGCAAACAGGTACTTGCCCTTACTTTTTTGTTCCTGTTCTGCTTATTCGAAAAGCAGTATAAGTTGGCAAAAATGGGTCAAATGTTTCCCAAATTTCAAGGATCTGTTTCCCAAAGCATTTAAATGTTTTCCAAAAAACAACGAATGTTTCCCAAAAAAACGACCGTGTTTCCCAAAATAACATGGCGTTTCCCAAAGAATCATCATGAACAAAAAAGATATAGTAACTTAAAAGATTTTCAGCTATGGCTACATTAAAAGCAATTGTTAAAGCAAAGATGAAAAACGGAATGTACAATGTTTACATCCGTTTTACTCAAAACAGACAGTTCTCCTATTTCAGAACTTCTTGGATGGTTAATGAGAAAGGTCTCAGTGATGACAAGAAGGACATCATTGATCCTTTCGTGATTCAGCAGACTTCTGTCTTGATTGATAAATTTTATAATCGACTCAACCAAGTTGATTCATCGAATTGGTCAGCAAGTGAGGTTCTTCAGTTCGTTCAGGACTTCGACAAAGATATTTCTTTCTCTGATTATGCAAGAAAGCATATTGATAAGCTTATTGCACGAGGACAGGAACGTACTTCTCGCAATTACAAGTGGGCAATACAACATATGGAGAGATTTGCCCAGACCGACAACATCATGTTCTCGCGCCTTACATCCGCTTTCCTTAATCGATGGATTGAAGCACTTGCAGAGACTAATCGTTGTAAGGAACAATACCCAGTATGTATGAGAGAGGTTTATAAGGCAGCTCTTAAGGAGTTCAACGATGAAGAACTTGGAATTGTTAAGATAAAGAATCCTTGGGGTAATGTTACTATCCCAAGAAGTGATATTCCCGAGAAGCGTGCAATTCCTGCAAGTAAGTTACGTGCGTTCTTCAATGTCGTTCCCGACAGAAGCCGATTCACTAATCCTCTTATGGAGGTTGGTCAGGATGTAGCATTGATTTCTTTCGGTATGTGTGGACTCAATGCGGTTGATATATTCAATGCAAAGAAGGATCAGTATGTCAATGGTATTTTCCATTATGAACGACAGAAGACTAAAAAGACTCGTTCAGACAATGGTTACTTTGAGGTTCGTGTCCCAGAGTTCATCAAACCAACATTCGAGAAGTATCTTTCCAAGGATCCAAAATCTCCATGGTTGTTCAATTTCCATGAGCGTCTGTCCACTTCCGATTCTTTCTGTGCAAATGTGAATATTGGAATTAAGCAGGTTTGGGAGAAAGTCGAGGAAGGCTATAGAGCATCATTGTATTCCTTCCGTCACAGCTGGGCAACGATAGCACAGAATGAATGTGGTGCTACCATGAATGAGGTGGATTTCGGTCTCAACCATTCTATCAATCGAATGGCTAAGGTATATGTGAAAATCGATTTTACTCCTGCTTGGATTCTCAATGAGAAGGTTATTGATTTTATTTTCTTTACTGATAAAGAATCTAAGCATGTTGAGAAGGAAGATAAAACCTTTGAGAAGATTTCTAAGTATAACAACATTCATGCAGAGGCATTCGTAATGGGTAAAAAAGTATGTGCTCTCGAAGACACCGGCTTTACTAATGTTGACCAAGTAATGGATAAACTTGTCACCCTACTCCCAAAGAAATTCAAGAATGCTCGTGTTCAATTTAAGATCACTAACGTTGACAAGAATCTTACTCAGATGTATCAGCGTTTAATATCATAGAATCATTATATAGAAATAACAAAAAACTCAGATATGGCATTTTACCGTATCTGAGTTTCCTTGTCTAAGGTACTTATAGAAGATAGTTCTGCTGAACGTCCGCTAATTTTTGCAAGTCTATTAGTCTGTATCGTTTTTTACCAGGTGATATTCTTACAGGTTCAATCTTGCCATTCTTCACCCATCTTTCAACATCAGCCCTGCCAAACATTTTATAAGCCTGGGCTTGACTAATCTCCAACTGACCTTTTTCTACTTGGTGCATTTTCAATGCAATTTTTGTAGCCAGATCGGTTATGAACTGGTCGTATGTGACGGTTGTGTCCAAAAACTGGCACTCAGTATTCTTGTCCATATTCTGTTTATCTTATGATTTGTTACACGAAAAGGAGGGGCTACCTCCGTACTTGAATCGATTCTTGTGCAAAGGTAGCCCCAGTAAATCATAAGCGAGCGACTATCAACTATATAGGATTGGATATATAGTTGTTATATAGGCATCCTTCTTTCAGTTGATAGGATTAGTTGCATTTTACAGACTTTCTTTCAATTTCTTGATGAAAGAGTCGCAGGTGTCATAAAATCCCATCTCATCGTCTGGCTTGTTAGAGTTGGGTTTCTTACCAAGATTCGCGTATCTCGCCTGTGACAATCCACAACGAAGCTGTGTCCCACGCAAAGGTTCGTTGTTGAATGATGATGACACGAGCTTGTTCTCTTCTATGATCATCTGCCAGGCATGAGGAATAAGGCCTTTATCGCGTAGCTTCCCGAAGAAGAGAGCTACATGACGGTTGACTGTCGCCTGAAGAGGATGAGATAACTTACACTCGAAGAGGTTCTTTATGTCCTCTTCAGAAGCAGCCGGCTGGAACAAAGAAGCCTCTTTCGCAAATTTTGTGATAAGATGAATCTGTTCATCATTGAAATGAGCCAGGAACACAGGTTCTGGCTCTACAATTTTCATTCCTTTGTTGAACAGATAGTCCATCTGAAAAAAGTCTTCCTCACAGAAAGAGTCCTTTGTAAAAAAAGCTTCTACCAGATCAGAGCGATCTTCGAGAAGTTCCTTCAGTGCAAAGACACGCATGACGTGAAGTCTGATAGCTTCCTCGTTCATGTACGCACATGGAAGATGATAAGAATAGAAATCATTCACATAACGAGAATAAGCTTTCTCGCCATTTTTGATTTCTGACTGGTACTGCTCATAGGCAGCACGATACAGTTGCCAAAGCTCGTTTTCTGGCAACTCATTCTCTGCTTTCTTGGTACAGCTTAGACAGCATGGACACAAAAAGAGAGAGCACGGAGTTAATTTTTAACCGTTTCATTTTCTTTTTGTGTAATAAAAGGGTTATTAAAAAATGAATATTATGACACGCCGAAGCATGTCGTTTTAATTTGTATTTTCTTTTACTGATGCCATTGTTTTTTGGTTTCAAGAATCTGCTGCAAAGGTAAATGTCTATTGTGCAGCCTATCTTCACCATCGATGGAAAAATCGTTTGTTACCTGATAAATGCTTGATTTTAGATGGTTTTATACCATAATGGCGTGCAAAAAAGTAGCTAAACTGCCAACAAAACCAACCAAATGAAACGAACAAGCCTATATAATGGCGAAACATAAAACTCCTATATAGCACACTTCTGATTGATTGCCTTTTTCAGCCCTTACCTTTGCACACGAATCGGTTCACTATTGAGGGTGGCTCCCTCATTGTCTAACATAAAAATGCTCAAATTTATGGCAAAAAAAGAAATCGAACTCTTATCAAAACGTGTTCAATCTTTGGAGATCCTGGTCAAAGAATTGAAGCTTGAGGTTGTCCTAAAGCGTATCAAGTTTATAGAAGAAACTCTCTTCTCTACAAAGGATATTCTGAATGCAAAGGAAGTCTGCCTTTATCTCGACATCTCGCAGAGTCTTCTTTACAAGCTCACAAGCAGTGGTGAAATTCCTCATTTCAAACCACGAGGCAAAATGGTATTCTTCGAGAAGAAGGAACTCGTAGAATGGATCAAAAAGAATCCTTGCTACGGTTCCACGGATATTATTGAATCTCCCAGTCCAGAACTTAACAGCACTGATAACAATGAAGAAGATACCCAAAAAGAACAGCATTGATGGCTCCAATCTGCCAGATTCAAAGATAGCTGAACTCCTTGACCGATGCGCAATCTCAGTCAAAGGCATCAAGAGTAAAACAAAAAAGAAAAAGAAAGATGGAAAACAAGAACAATAAGAACAGACAGGTCATGTCAAATAAGCAGTCGGAACACCAATCGCTTGAAGTGTCCATGCTTAACAAGGATAGCTTCAGTGATGAAGAACTGGAATCTTATCTTTCAAAAGGTGAAATCAAGGCAACAGATAAAATCACTATTCCACCCAAGATTCTATTTGTTGGAGATTGTACCATCGCTACTTTTGGCAACTTTAGTGCTTCTACAGGAAAAGCAAAGAGTAAGAAAACTTTCAATATCTCTGCGATGGTTGCTGCAGCTGTTACCAATTCTACTGTTCTGAACTACAGAGCCTGTCTTCCTGAAGGCAAGCGTAATATCCTCTATTTTGATACAGAACAAAGTAAGTTCCATTGCCATAGTGTTTTGGAACGTATTTACAAGCTCTCTGGACTATCTCTGAAAGAGGATGATCCTCGTCTGATGTTTTGGGGGTTACGAGAATATACACCTAAGTTGCGTATCGCAGTCATTGACTATGCCTTGAGAAAGTATGACGAAGTCGGTCTTGTTATCATAGACGGACTTCGAGACCTCATGTATGACATAAACAATGGCAAGGAGGCTACAGACGTGATGACCGTACTCATGGCATGGACGAGTGTTTACGAACTCCACATCCATACTGTCCTCCATCTGAACAAGAATGACAACAATCCTCGTGGTCATATCGGTACTGAGTTGGAGAATAAGGCAGAGACCGTCCTTATTATCAGCAAGAACACTGTGAACAATAGTGTCAGTGAGGTTAAGCCTATGCACATGCGTGATAAGGAGTTTACCACATTCGCCTTTCATATTGATGACAATAAGTTGCCGGTACTTGATTCAAGCATGTCTGTTACTGTTGTCAAGCCAAGGGAGAAGTCGTTGGTCAGCCTTGACAATGAAGTTCATCAAGAGATTCTGGGTAAGGTGTTTGAAGAGAATACCCCAACCAAATACAATGAACTTGTCGATGTTGTTGCCCA
>JAGHTI010000025.1 GCA_018065415.1 Candidatus Equicola stercoris | reverse complement strand
CCGACAAGCGTAAGTGCGACGCACCGACGGCTGTAAGTGCAATGCACCGACATAGCGCTCGACGCTTTGATTTATAGCGCCCGACACAAAGAAACACAGCGAACTTCACGTAAAACACCAGCGCACTTCATATATAATAGGGCGAAACATCATAAACAATCGTGCTACACCTTATATGTAAATGGTTACATCTTGAGGAAAAGAGCTTAGAGCTTAGAGGAGGCTTCGCCTACGATACGTTTCACTACGATAAGTTATCGTAACGCAGTGTATCGTAGAACCCTGTTCGTATCGTAACGTAGTGTATCGTTATGAGCATAGAGAGTAGAGGAGATTGCAATCGATATTTTTTTGGACGAGGGGTACAATTTTGCATTTTAGCATTATATTTATATCTTTGCAAAATGAAAAATAAAATCAAATGAAGAATAGAGTCATTAAGATAATGTGGTGGTCGTTTGCAGGAGTCGTGGGATTCTTGATTCTTGTATTTGTCGCCATATGGAATGGATGGTTCGGGGGAATGCCTGACGTGGAACAGCTCCAAAACCCTATCGACAAGTATGCAACGCAGATAATAAGTGCTGACGATGTGCTGATGGGTACATGGAACAGGGAAGGGGGCAACCGTATCAGCGTTGATTATGACGAACTGCCGAAGGACTTGGTGAACGGACTTATAGCAACGGAAGATGAACGTTTCTATGACCATAGCGGTATAGACATGATTGCTATCTGTCGTGCTGTTGTAAAACGTCTCATCTTAAGACAGAAGAGTGCGGGCGGTGGTTCTACCATCACGCAGCAGTTGGCAAAACAGTTGTTTTCCGGTCAGAGTCCAACTTCTTTCCAGCGTGCCTTGAGGAAACCATTTGAATGGGTGATAGCCCTAAAACTGGAACGACTCTATACGAAAGAGGAAATCATCACAATGTATCTCAACTATTTCGATTTCCTTCATAATGCCAATGGTATCAAGAATGCCAGTGAGGTGTATTTCTCGAAACAGCCTCGTGACCTTACGACAAATGAATGTGCCACGTTGGTGGGAATGTGCAAGAATCCATCATATTTCAATCCTGTACGTTATAATGAGAGGACAAGGGACAGACGTAACGTGGTTCTCCTGCAGATGGAGAAGAATGGTTTTCTGACGACAGCGGAAAGAAACAGTCTTGCTGATGAGCCTTTGACATTGAAATTCCACAGAGCAGACCATCGTGATGGTATTGCCATATATCTGCGTGAGTATCTGCGACAGATTATGATGGCAAAGAAACCAAACCCTGACGATTATCCTGAATGGAACAGCAATGGCTATTATCAGGACTCTCTGGCTTGGGAACAAGATGAACTCTACGGATGGTGTAATAAAAACTTCAAACAGGATGGTACTCCTTATAATATTTATATGGATGGCTTGAAAATATACACCACCATAGACTCCCGAATGCAGAAGTATGCCGAAGAGGCTTGTTATGAACATGTAGCACAGACATTGCAACCGACATTTTCAAAAACCAAATATAGCAAAAGACGTTTTCCTTATTCCGACAACATCACAACAAAACAGTACAACGACATAATGAAACGCAGTATGCGTCAAACAGAACGTTACCGTGTGCTGGCACAGAGTGGTCTGGAAGAGGAAGAAATATACAAGACATTCCATGAGAAGACTCCGATGACAGTATTTTCATACCGAGGAGAGATAGATACCATTATGACTCCGTATGACTCATTATTATATTATAAGGAGTTCCTACGTTGCGGTTTCATGTGTATGGAACCGACCACTGGTGCTGTAAAAGCATACGTTGGAGGACTTAATTACGAGCATTTCTCATACGACATGGCAATGGTTGGAAAACGTCAGGTGGGTTCTACAATGAAACCATTCCTCTTCTCTTTGGCAATGGAAAACGGATGGTCGCCATGCGACATGGTGCCAAACACAAAACAAACATATTTCTCCGGTGGTGAGGAGTGGTCGCCGAAGGGTGGGGGAACAGGTGGTATGCGTTCTCTACGCTCAGCATTGGCATTTTCCAACAATGCCGTGTCAGCATACCTCATGAGCATACTAAATCCACATCAACTCGTTGACCTGTTGCGTACTTTTGGAATACGAAACAAAAACATTCCTCCTTATCTGTCACTATGTCTTGGACCTTGTGACATAAGCGTAGGAGAGATGGTGAGCGGATATACAGCCTTCGCAAATCATGGAGTCCGTTCTGCACCAATGTTCGTGACAAAGATTGTCGATAGTCATGGAAATGTAGTGTCACATTTCAGGCCACAGTTCAATGAAGTGATTTCCTCAGAGAGTGCATACAAGATGATTACCATGATGCGTGCCGTAGTTGATGAAGGTACGGGTAGAAGAGTACGTGCAATGGGTGTTACCTGCGACATGGGAGGTAAGACTGGTACAACAAATTCATATTCCGATGCATGGTTTATCGGTTATACTCCACAACTTGTTGCTGGCGAATGGGTTGGCGGTGACGACAGAGACATTCATTTCGATTCCCACTATCTTGGTCAAGGAGCTCATGCCGCATTGCCTATCTGGGCACTGTTTATGAAAAAAGTATTGAGCGACAGCAGATTGCCATATAAAGCAAATGCCACTTTCGATATACCGCTAGGTTTTGACCCTTGTAATAACCATGACGCCACTGATGGTGTGATCATCAATGATATTTTTGAATAAAGAAGAAAAAAATAACATTTGTTAGTTGAGAATAAATAAATTTTATTAATTTTGCACCCGCTTGACGAGTTCAAGCACTATTGTTTAATTTAAATTTAGAATAATTTATGGCAACAAAAATCAGATTGCAGCGCGGTGGTCACAAGGGACATCCTGTTTACCGTATCGTAGTTGCAGACGTGAGAGCACCACGTGATGGTGGCTTCATTGAGAAATTAGGTACTTATGATCCTAACACAAATCCAGCAACAATCCTCTTAAACTTCGATAGAGCATTGCGTTGGATTCAGGTAGGTGCACAACCTACAGACACAGCTCGTACCATTCTTTCAAAGAAGGGTGTTATGCTGATGAATCACCTCCTTGGTGGTGTTAAGAAAGGTGCTTTTGACGAAGCAGAAGCAAAGAAAAGATTTGAAGCATGGGTAGCAGGTAAGGAAAAAGAAGACGCTGCTGTCATTGCTAAAAGTGCTGACGAAAAGAAGAAGACTTTGAAGGCTGCTCTCGATGCAGAAAAGAAAGTGAGCGATGCTCGCAAGACTGCAAGAGAAGAAGCTGAAGCAGTTGCAAAGGCAGAAGCAGAGGCTGCACAAGCTCCTGCTGAAGAAGCAACAGAAGAGACTCCTGCAGAAGAGACTCCTGCAGAGGAAGCTCCAGCACAAGAAACTCCAGTAGAAGAAACTCCTGCTGAATAAAAATAGTCTTTGCGATTATTTTATACAGATTAAGAGATGGCAAGTGGTATTTTACTTGTCATCTTTTATTTTTTTTTACTTTCCTTTTCCCTTCATTGACTACGTCAAAGTGCATAAATTTCTGTATAAATTAGGTTTACTGAACAAATTGTACTAAATTCGCCGTCAGAAAAGAAAACGCATAATAGTGCAAAAAACAATACAAATCCTGAAATGGATAGGAGTTGCAGTCGTTACTCCTATATTGTTATGCCTGATACTGGTAATGCTTTTCTATTGGTCTCCGGTACAGAATTTTATTGCAGACAAGGTCGCAGACAGCCTGTCTGACGACACCATGATGGTCAGCATTGGTCATGTAGAACTCGACTTTCCACTGGATATAGAACTGACGAATGTTAAGGTGGTAAAAACAGATGGAAAACACTCAGTAAAAAATATCACGAATACAAACAAAGCTGTATTCGACATCAATTTCGATTATCTGAAACTCACTATCTCTCCACTGCCGCTGTTGCATAATGAAGTGGTCGTCACAGAAGGGAATCTTGATGGTGCAAATGTGGATATGCTCATACCAGAATCAAAAGATACCACAAGAACCATCGTGGGCTGGAAGATTCTCTTGGAAGATTTTGAAATAAACAAATCAAAGTTAGCATTACGGTTGCCGAATATCGCTCCGATGAAAGCAGACATTGAAAATGTTGCACTTGAACATTTTGGACTTGATTTCGATAAACCAGAATTTTCTGCTTCTCACATCACAACCCATAACCTTGACTACACATTCGATAAGATATCCATCAACAAGATATGCTTGGATGCGGATACATTCATGTTCAGGACATTCGAAAAGAACGATTCTACTACAAATGAATTAAAACTGAATGTGAAAGACTTGTCACTACAAGCCGACAGTTATGGACTGAATGTGGATTCCATGCGTGGAGACATTCTTCTTGCGTGCAACAAATTGAAAGTATCCAAGTTCAATCTCACCACACCATATTCGCAACTGTCGGGAAATGTGGACATGGATTTGAATGCTTTTGATGAACATTCACCTGGCTTTATCTCAGCAGACATAAAAGCTTCTGTCGGTAAGAAAGAGATAATGAATATTGTCGGTGAGTCACTGCCAGATTTTATCAAGAAAAACTATCCCGACCGTCCATTGGAGATTGATGGTAAGGTGTATGGGAATATGCAGAAGATGACCATTGATGGTGTCGAAATCACATTACCTACGATAGGAAAAATAAAGGCATCTGGTACTCTGAATAACCTTTTGGATGTCAACAGACTTTCCGCAGATGCAAACCTTATGGCGGATGCTGACAATGCACATCTCGACTCGCAAGTTAAGATTGACCTGACTTCGAAGTCTTACGATGTCAAAGCAGACATTGCACGATTGAATATGAAAAAATACTTACCAAAAGTGGGTATAGGACTTCTATCAGGCTCATTCAAGGTAAAGGGTCAGGGTTTCAATTTTGACGACAATAAGGTAGATGCAATTGCCGATATTAGGCAGTTGCAGTATGCAGGAAAAACATTAAACAACATCTCTTTATCTGCGTCAATGAACAAAGGCAATATCTCCGGAAAAATGCGTTCTGCAAACAACCTGTTGACTGGAGGAATTGACATCAATGGAAGATATGCTGACAGCGAAATACATGCTGACATCATTGCAAACGTAGATAATATCGACCTGAAGAAGATGGGCTTTACTGACGAGCGTTACGTGAAGGCATTCAGCGGAAACTTCTCTGTGTCAAGTACAAAACAAACAGACGTGGAGGCACATGGATACATTTCACACATCACCTTTGCTGACGACATGGTCGGCAACTTGCCACTGAATGCGGATATTGACATTGTTCTTGGGAAACATTCAACATATTTCAATCTCAGTTCTCAGTCGTTGCTCGTCAACATGCGTTCCGACAATGGTTACAAAGAACTATTCGGCAGAATATCCTCATTCACATCCGAACTGCAAAAAGAAATAAAAACAAAAAAAATCAGTCGCAACAAACTGCGTTCAATGTTACCTGATGTTGCGTTAATGTTCAGCATGGACAATGAAACTCTTCTCATGCCGTTCATCAACCATCTTGGATATGATTTCAAGGACGTCACCTTGGATATGGAAACAAAACGCAACGAAGGTGTAAACTTATCTGCAAATGTCAATGGCTATGTTGTTGACAGTTTAAGGGTATATGATGCTATCGTCTTCATTGATAGAGATTCTTTAGGAACAAGATACCATGCAGGAATACAGAATGAAAGTACAGACTCAACACAGATCTATAAAACCTTGATACAAGGTCATCTGTTTCCTGATGCTATAGAGGCAAATATCCAAATCCACGACTACAAAGATAGTCTTGGTATGGCTCTGGGTGCTATTGCCCATTTCACTGATGCCATGACGAGTGTCCATATCCTTGGAGACAATGCTATCATCGACTATAAACCATACTCTGTCAATGCAGACAACTTCGTATCTATAGACAAGAAAAATCACATTTCTGCAAACCTCAAACTCGAAACCGACGACAAGACAGGGTTCTATATTTACACTGTAGAAGCAACAGAGCCAACAGATTCTTCAACAGTGGAACATTCTCCGCAACAAGACATAACACTCAGTGTAAACAATTTCCGACTCACACAACTCACAGCCATGCTGCCGTTCCTACCAAATATAAAAGGTACTCTTAATGGCGACTTCCATCTGATGGACAAGGATAAGGAAATGAGCATTGCTTCTAACATTGATATCCAGAATTTAATCTTTGAAGGTACTGAATTAGGAAACATAAACACAGAGTTGACATTACTTCCTAAACAAGATGGAGAAAGTTATCTCAGTGCCTTTTTGTCGAAGGAAGACATACAAGTTGCGTATGCAGAGGGAACATACAATAACAATACAAAAAACGTACAGGCATTGATGCGTCTGACACATTTCCCATTAAATATAGTGGATGCTTTTATTACTGACGACATCATCGGACTTAAAGGCTACGCGGAATCAGAGGGTATAAACGTCACTGGCACTCTGTCTCGTCCTGTAATCAACGGAGATGTTTATCTTGATTCTGCATACATATTCAGCACACCATACGGAGTTTCTTTACGCTTCGACAACAAACCGATAAAAATCATTGACAGCCAGTTGCATTTCGATCAGTTTGCTCTGTATAGTAGCAACAATAATCCTATCATCACTGACGGCGATGTTGACTTTTCCGACCTTGACCATATCAGCACAAATGTACGCATCAGGGCAGAGAACTTTCAAGCAATATCCTCAAAACGTAAGACACAATCCATAATCTACGGTAAGGCATTTCTAAACTTCATGGGAATGTTGCGTGGAGAATTGTCACAGTTGAAGTTTACAGGAAAGGCCGACCTGCTTGCATCAACAGACATCACATACATTCTCAAAGATTCTCCACTCAATACCGACAATAAACTTGACGGACTTGTCACTTTCACGGATTTTAGAAATACCCCACAGTCAACAGACGACGACTTCTCTGCTATTACACTACATAATAGGGTAGGAAGTGGCTCATCAAAGTTGGACATCGACTTCACCCTTAACATCGTAGATGGTACACACATCAAATGTGCGCTGAATGCTGATGAAAGCAATTACGCAAACCTTGACGGTGGTGGCTCGTTGCATATTGTCTATACCAACGACAACATCGCCATCAATGGTCGTTACAATCTCAGTGGGGGAGAAATGAAATATTCGTTGCCGATAATACCTTTGAAGACGTTTACCATCCAAAATGGTAGTTATGTCGAGTTCAATGGCGACCCGACAAGAGCACGTCTCAATATCACAGCAACATGCAGAACTGATGCCAGTGTAGGCAGTGGATCTAATTGTCGTACGGTGACATTTTATGTCGGTGTACAGGTTTCTCAGACCCTTGATAAGTTGGGACTCACCTTCATCATCGATGCACCGGAAGACTTAGCTGTTATGAATGAGTTGGCAACGATGGACGCTGCACAGAAGAATAAACTGGCTCTCATCATGCTCTCTACGGGTATGTATGCCACAGAAGACAATACCGCCAACCTCACGATGAACAATGCTCTCAACTCGTTCCTTAATGGTCAGATTTCCAACATTGCTGGTTCTGCTCTCAACAGTGTGGACATCTCTGTTGGCATGGGCAACTCTGTTGATGCTACAGGAGATACGCATACTGATTATAATTTTAAGTTTGCAAAACGCTTCTGGAACAACAGGGTGAGCATCAATCTCGGTGGCACGGTGTCAAACAACCGCGATGCTGCTAATGGCAATTCCATGATAGACGATGTCTCCTTAGACTACCGTCTGGACAATACTGCCAACAGACTCCTGACATTGTTCTACCACAAGACAAAACAAGACTTCCTTGAAGGTCGCATAACGGAATATGGTGCAAGCATCGTGCTGAAGAAGAAAATGGATACACTGGCAGAACTGTTCCGTTCATCTTCAACAAAAGGTCAACAGTCAACGGTCAACCGTAAAACCGCAAAACCGCATAACCGTATAAAATGAAACACTTATCTATTTTCGTTATCGTTATCGTATCAGTCCTATCCTCCTGTTCTGTGACCAGTTCCATAGGGGAAGACGAGATATACTATACCGGTATGAAGAAGACCGTCTATAACACTCCGGACCCTAATGACCCACATTTCCTCAACACTAAAGAGGAGATAGACGCAGCTCTCGCCTGTGCACCATCAAGTGCATTGTTCGGAAGTTCTACAATAAGAAGTCCTTTCCCTCTTAGAATCCTCATCTACAACAAATATAAAAACAGCGAGAAGGGAATGGGCAAATGGCTCAACGATAAGTTCGGCAGAGCACCGCGACTCATAGAAACCGTTGCACCGGATATGCGCAGTCAGGTGGCAAAGAACATTCTCGACTCCAAAGGCTATTTCAACAGCAAAGTCTCATATAAGATCATCCCTGACGGAGAGAAAAAGGCAAAGGTTGCCTACGAGATAACCACCGATAGCGTATTTTCCTTCGACTCCATAAGCGTGGAGGGCTTTAAGCCACATGTCACTACACTCATTCATGAGTCAGTAGAAAACAGCAAATTAAAGAAATCAGCACCGTTCGATGTTGCCTCACTTGAAGAGGGTAGGGAACAGGTTCTCGGAGCCTTACGCGACAGTGGATATTACTTCTTCCGAAAGGAATACATCAACTACCTCGCCGACAGTGTTTCCGTTCCGGGAAAGATTCTTCTCAAGATAGTACCGTCACAGGAACTACCTGACTCTGCCAACCATCAATGGTACATAGGGAAAATCAATGTCGCCTTCCGCAACAACAGTCGTCAACCTCTCACCGACACTCTCTCCACGAGGCGTTTCACGATGATGTGGCAAGGCAAACGACCTCTGCGACCACAGTCCATAATGCGCGACATCAAATTCCGACAGAACGAGATATACAGCGAAAACAAGATTATCGAAACTCAAAACAATCTCGCACAAAACGAACTGTTTACCACAACCTCCTTCAACTTCCACCCTCGCACCACTAACCAGTATTGCGACACCCTCGATGCAAACATAAACTGTATCTTCGACAAGCCGTACGATGCAAGTGTAGAGGCGGCGGTAACGGGCAACAGTAGTTCACGCTTAGGACCAGAATTAAGGGTTGGACTCACACGGAAAAACCTCTTTCGTGGAGGTGAGAAAATCACTGGCTCTCTATTCGGTTCATACCAATGGCAGACAAAACATTCTGAAGGTGACGGAGGCTCTGCCCTCAACTCTTATGAGTTTGGTGCCGACATCACACTCGAACTGCCACGCATTGAAACTCCATGGGGACTATTTCAAAAGGACAAGGGACTAAGGACAAAAGATAGTCGCCGAAGTCATCGCCGCCGATACCCATACGGCAGGACTACGGCTATATCCCTTACCTACGACGTGCTGAAACGTCCTACATTCTTCCGACTGCACACCTTTACCGCAGCACTGAAATACAACTGGTGTACATCAGAGACATCAGCACATCAGTTCATACCATTGTCCGTAGATTTCACACGACTCAACAACAGGACAGCGAAATTCGATTCCATACAGCAACAGAACCCGATATTGTACCGTTCACTCACAGACCACTTCATACCGAAGATGGAATATACATACACGTACACATCACCGGCAGAGACATCAACACCAATATACTGGCGACTCACATTGTCGGAGGCTGGAAACATCAGTGCTGCATGCTACTCTCTCTTCGGAGAAGACTGGAATGAAAAAGACAAGACAATGTTCCGCAACCCGTTCTCACAGTTCGTCAGAGCGGAATCCGACTTTACCAAGACATGGTTCATGGGTAGCAAACGCATACTGCGTAATAGCGAGTCTGCCTCTCTCGTATGGCATCTCAACATCGGAGCAGCATACAGCTACGGCAACTCCTACGCAGGTTCACTGCCATACAACGAGATGTTCTATGTAGGTGGTGCCAACAGTCTTCGAGCCTTTACAATACGAAGTGTGGGACCTGGAGCCCAGCCTATGGGAGAAAGTCACAACGGATATTTCGACAGAGTGGGAACAATAAAGTTTGAGACTGCCCTCGAATACCGTTTTCCTATCGTTGGACATTTTGGCGGTGCCATGTTTGCAGAAGCAGGAAACGTATGGAACACCGAAGGCGACTATGCCTTCCGTCTCAAGAACACCCTCAAAGAACTCGCCACCGATGTGGGTATAGGACTGCGCTACGACCTCACCTTCCTCGTCTTGCGTCTCGACTGGGGTGTCGCACTCCATCTCCCATACGAAACATCAAAGACATCTTATTTCAATGTTGATGACTTTAGCAAAGCCAACGGACTACACCTCGCCATCGGCTACCCATTCTGATAAGAGTGAACTCCATTTTCATCCTTCCAAATCGGAAATAAATGAAATTTATTTGGCATTGTCCTTGATTTGTTGTAATTTTGACCTTCGGCAGAAAAAACATTTATGACTGACGGAGTAATAGAGCATACTGGGTGTGTGGTGAGCGTTGACAGTAGACATGCTGTGGTGAAGGTGTTTCAGACTTCTGCGTGTGCTGCGTGTAAGGCGAAGAAATTCTGTCAGAGTAACGAGAACAAAGAAAAACTGGTAGATGTGTTCGGTGTTGATGACAAGACAATAAAGATAGGGGAGGAAGTCACAGTATGTGCTACCGCCTCTATGGGACGTAAGGCTTTGGTGCTTGCGTATGTCTTGCCGTTGTTGGTTTTGATAGGCGTGCTGTCGATGGTGTTGTGGATTACTGACAATGAGCCTTTGGCATGCCTTGTGGGTGTCGGAGCGTTGATACCTTACTACATCGTACTGTATCTGATGAAAGATAGAATACAAAGGAAATTTGTGTTTTGGATAAAAGGCTATGATAACGAAAACGATAAAGAAAGGTTAGAGGTTAGGGGTTAGAGGTTAGAGCCGTACAACCGCAAAACCATAAAACCATAATAAAAGACTAATAAAAAAAGAAATTATGTATATCATTATTGCAGTTGTTGTTTTAGGAATCATCGGGTTGTTATCGGCATTGATACTATTCGGTGCTTCAAAGAAGTTTGCAGTGGAAGAAGATCCACGTGTGGGACAGGTCCAGGAGGTACTACCGGGTGCCAATTGTGGAGGATGTGGCTTCGCGGGTTGTGTAGGCTTTGCTGAAGGCTGTGTGAAAGGTGCTGACGCTGGTTCTCTTGACGGTCTTTATTGTAATGTGGGCGGAGAGAAATGTATGAAAAAGATTTCTGATATTCTCGGCGTAGCTTCGGCAGAACATGAGCCAATGGTGGCTGTGGTGCGCTGTAATGGTACTTGCGAAAACCGTCCGCGTACTGCTGTCTATGATGGTAGGATGACGTGTGCCAACGTAGCTGCCTGCGGTGCTGGTGAGACAGGATGTGGCTTCGGATGTATGGGCATGGGCGACTGTGTGAATGTCTGTCCTACAGGTGCCATCACCGTGAACGCTACTACGGGCATTGCTGAGGTGAACGAAGACCTTTGCAATGGTTGTGGTGCCTGCTCGAAGATTTGTCCGCGCGGTATCATTGAAGTAAGAAAAAAAGGTCCGAAGAACAGACGTGTCTTCGTGTGTTGCGTGAACAAGGACAAAGGTCCTGTGGCAAAGAAAGCTTGCACGGCTGCGTGCATAGGCTGTTCTCTGTGTGTAATGGAGTGTCAGTTTGAGGCTATCACGATGGAGAACAACTGTTCATATATAGATTTCAACAAATGCCGTCTGTGTAAGAAATGTGTCGAGGTTTGTCCTACACACGCTATCCATGCGGTGAATTTCCCTGTGAAAAAGGAAGAATCTTCTACAAAAGGTTGACTACGATAACGATACGCTGACGCTACGATACGCTTCGCTACGATACGCTGACGCTACGATAACGAAAACGATAAAGAAAGGTTAGAGGTTAGAGGTTAGAGGTTAGAGGTTCAACCGCAAAACAGCAAATAGATAAAAAACTAATAACAAAATATGAAATTCAAGACATTCAGAATGGGTGGTATCCATCCGGAAGAAAACAAGATTACTGACGACATTGCCTCACAGCAAGCACCATTGCCGAAGATTGCTATCTTCCCTCTGTCGCAGCATATCGGTGCACCAGCAAAGCCTGTAGTAGAAAAAGGTACGAAGGTGAAGGTGGGCACGCTGATAGCCGAAGCAAATGGATTTGTGTCTGCTCCGATACACTCATCTGTGAGCGGTACAGTGGCAAAGATAGATACGGCATGGGATGCATCTGGTTACAGGAAACCTGCCATCATCATCAATGTGGAAGGCGATGAATGGGAGGAAAGCATAGACAGAAGTGAGAAACTGGAACTTCTTGAAGACCATGCGGAACTGACTCCAGAGGAGATAGTGGAAAGAATAAAGAGAGCAGGCGTCACCGGTATGGGTGGGGCAGGCTTCCCGACATTCATCAAACTGACACCTCCGCCGACAGCTAAAGCTGAATGTGTTATCATCAATGCTGTGGAGTGTGAACCGTATATCACCGCGGACTATCGACTGATGATAGAGCATTGTGATGAGATTCTGGAAGGTGTAAAGATTCTTATGAAAGCTGTAAAGGTGGACAAGGCTTATATTGGCATAGAAGAAAACAAGATGAGGGCGATAAAGATGTATTCCTCTAAATGCAGAAATCTTGACAATATAGAGGTGGTGCCTTTGAAACAGAAATATCCGCAAGGTGGTGAAAAACAACTTGTTGATGCGTGCATACGCAGACAAGTGCCAGCACCTCCTGCCATCCCTGTAAACGTTGGGGCAGTGGTACAGAATGTGGCAACGACATTTGCAGTCTATCAGGCTGTGATGAAAAACAAGCCGTTGTTTGAACGCTATACAACAATGACGGGAAAGAAGGTTTCCAATCCAGGAAACTTCCTAACGCGAATGGGTACACCTATAAATGTGCTGATTGATGCTTGTGGTGGATTGCCTGAAGGAGATAATAAGATTCTGTCAGGTGGTCCTATGATGGGAAAAGCTTTGATGACAACGGAGGCACCTGTATGCAAAGGAACAAATTCTGTTACTGTACTGACAGGGGAAGACGCATTCCGAGCTGAAGAAAGTACGTGCATACGTTGTGCAAAATGTGTAAGTGCTTGTCCTATGGGGTTGGAACCATATCTGTTGGCAAGTCTGTCAGAACAGGAAAAGCCAGACCTCGACCGTCTGGAGAATGAGGACATCGTGAGTTGTATATCCTGCGGCTCATGTCAGTTTACATGCCCTGCACACCGTCCTCTTTTGGACAGCATAAGCATAGGGAAAGGTAAGGTAATGGGTGCTATCCGCGCCAGAAATGCAAAAAAGTAAAATATCATGAGTAGAATAATAGTATCATTATCACCACACGCACACAGCGGTGACAGTGTGAAAAAGAATATGTACAATGTCATCATCGCCCTGATGCCGGCATTGGTGGCTTCGTTCTTTTTCTTCGGAATAGGTGCATTCATTGTCAGTGCTACGAGTGTACTATCATGCGTATTGTTTGAATGGGCAATAACGAAATACATACTGAAACGTGACAAGATAACAATCTGTGACGGAAGTGCTGTACTAACCGGATTGTTGCTTGCCTTTAATCTCCCATCAAATCTTCCTATATGGATAATCATCATCGGTGCGCTCGTTGCCATAGGCGTGGGAAAGATGACTTTCGGAGGCTTGGGAAACAACCCTTTCAACCCTGCTCTCGTGGGACGTGCTTTCCTACTTATCAGTTTTCCTGCACAGATGACGTCATGGCCAGTGGCAGGACAACTGACATCGTATCTTGATGCAGAGACTGGCGCAACACCACTTGCTTTGATGAAGACAGCAATAAAGACTGGTGATGTTGGTGTCCTCTCAGGATTGCCACACGGCATAGACCTGTTACTCGGCAGGGGCGGTATGGGATGTATCGGCGAAATCTGTGCGTTGGCACTGATAATTGGCGGTATCTATCTCATCATAAAGAAGACGATAACATGGCACATACCGGTGAGCATAATCCTGACAGCACTCATCCTTTCGGGTATCATGCATATCTCAAACCCTATCTACGCAGACCCTGTCTCGGTGATATTCAGTGGCGGCCTGATGCTGGGTGCCATCTTCATGGCAACGGACTATGTTACATCACCAATGTCTGCCAAAGGACAGATAATATATGGTGTGTGCATAGGTCTGCTGACTATAATCATACGTAACTTCGGGGCTTATCCAGAGGGAATGTCATTCGCAATACTCATAATGAATGCGTTTACTCCTCTGATAAACAACTATTGCAAACCAAAACGATTCGGGGAGGTGACAAAATGAAAAAACTGGAATCGACAATGAAGAATATGGTACTCGTGCTTACGGGTACAGCGGTTGTGACAGGCGGGTTGCTTGCCGTATCAAATGAGACGACAAAAGACGCTATTGCAGCACAAGCAGAAAAAGATAAGAAGGTGGCAGTGTATCAGGCATTGAACATAAAAGAAGGTGCACTGCAGATATCTGACCCTGTTACCGTACAGAAAGATTTCGGTGAGGGAATGGTGACCTTTGAAGTGTATCACGCCACCGACAAGGAAGGTAACGAAAAAGGTGCTGCCATAAAGAGTGTGTCAGGAGGATTCGGTGGCGACATCGAGATAATGGTCGGCTTTGATGCTGACGGAAAGGTGACTGGATATAAGGTACTGAAACACGCTGAAACACCGGGACTTGGTGCAAAGGCTGGAGAATGGTTCCAAAAGGGACAGAAAGGCGACATTGTCGGCAAGGACGCTGGTGACCTCAAGGTGTCAAAGGATGGAGGAGAGATTGATGCCATAACAGCCTCAACGATAACATCACGTGCATTCCTAAAAGCCGTCAACCAAGCACACGATGCTTGTTTCTCTAAAGCCAGTGATGTTAAGAAAGATACATCCGATGTCCACACCGGTGCTTCACCAAAGAAATAAAATACGATAAGCAATGAAAGAATATATTAACATTATAAGAAATGGCATAATAAACGAAAATCCAACTTTCGTTCTTATGCTCGGTATGTGTCCTACACTTGCCACTACAACATCGGCAATGAATGGCATGAGTATGGGATTGGCAACATTGTTTGTCTTGATATGTTCAAATCTTGTGATTTCACTCATCAAGAACATTACGCCGGATATGATACGTATTCCTGTTTTCATAGCGGTGATAGCAACGTTTGTGACTATTCTGCAGATGGTGATGCAGGCATACCTACCTGCAGTATATGAAAGTCTTGGGCTTTTTATTCCACTTATTGTGGTCAACTGTATCATACTCGGACGTGCAGAAGCATTTGCATCAAAGAACGGTCCTTTACCAAGTATCTTTGACGGTATAGGAATAGGTCTCGGTTTTACAATAGGTCTGACAACACTCGGTATCTGCCGCGAGTTTCTGGGTACGGGAAAAATCTTTGATATGGTAATCTTCCCAGAACAATATGGTATGCTGCTGTTCGTGCTTGCACCGGGAGCATTCATAACGCTGGGATTCCTCGTGGCAATAGTGAATAAGTTGAAGAAATAAGTTTTAGTCATCATAGATAATTCAGATATTATGGAATATTTATTGATTTTCATTACAGCGATATTTGTGAACAACATTGTGTTTTCACAATTCCTTGGCATTTGTCCTTTCCTTGGGGTGTCAAAGAAGATAAGTACTGCTCTGGGAATGGGAGCTGCAGTAACATTTGTGCTTACCCTCGCAACTGTAGTAACTTACCTCATTCAAATATACGTTCTCAACACAAACGGGTTGGAGTATCTGCAGACTTTGGTCTTCATCCTCGTTATCGCTGCCCTCGTACAGATGGTTGAGATAGTTCTGAAGAAAGTGTCACCACCATTATATCAGGCATTGGGAATCTTCCTGCCACTCATCACTACAAACTGTGCTGTTTTAGGTGTTGCCATCCTCGTAATACAAAAGGATTTTAGTTTGATACAGAGCATCGTATATGCAATTTCAACGGCAATAGGATTTGCGGTGGCTCTGGTTGTCTTTGCTGGCATTCGTGAACAGATGGAACTGGTAAACATACCTAAAGGTATGCGTGGTATTTCTATTGTGTTGATTACTGCGGGACTCATTTCATTAGCATTTATGGGCTTTAGTGGTGTTGACGGTGGACTGAAAGTATTATTTGGAATAGAATGAAAAAGATATTAGTAACAGGTGGAGCTGGATTTATTGGCTCACACACGCTCGTAGAATTGGCAGATGCAGGGTATGAATTTGCTGTTGTTGACAACTTATGCAATTCAAGTGTAGAATCTCTGCATAGAGTGACAAAGATTATAGGACGTGAAATACCATTCTATAATGTGGACATTCGTGACAGAGAAGGACTTACAAGAGTGGTGAAAGAATATAAATGCGATGCTTGCATACACTTTGCTGGCTTGAAAGCGGTAGGGGAGAGCGTAGAAAAACCGTATGAGTATTTCGACAATAACATCGTAGGTACGTTGACCCTCATAGACGTATTAAGAAAGAATGGATGCAAAAACATCATCTTCTCATCGTCAGCAACAGTTTATGGCAATCCTGTTGAGATTCCTATTACAGAAAACTGTCCAAAAGGAAAATGTACAAATCCTTATGGCGAAACCAAATCGATGTTGGAAGACATCTTCATCGACATACAGAAAGCCGACACGGAATGGAATGTCGTTTTGTTGCGTTACTTCAATCCTATCGGTGCACATAAGAGTGGTACGATAGGGGAGAACCCTAATGGTATTCCAAATAACTTGATGCCGTATATTACACAAGTAGCAATAGGCAAACGCAAGGAACTGGGAGTGTTCGGTGACGATTACGATACGCATGACGGTACTGGCGTACGTGACTACATTCATGTGGTGGATTTGGCAAAAGGGCATGTGTGTGCACTGAAGTCGCTTGAGAAAGGATGCGGACTTGCAATTTACAATCTTGGCACTGGCCATGGATATTCCGTACTTGATGTGGTAAATACATTTAAGAAGATAAACGGTGTTGATGTGCCGTATCAGATAAAGCCACGTCGTTCAGGAGATATTGCGACATGCTATTCAAACCCAGGAAAGGCAGAACAGGAATTGGGATGGAAGGCACAGTATGGTTTGGAGGAGATGTGCCGTGATTCATGGCTTTTCCAAAAAAACAATCCCGAAGGATATTAAAATAATGCATTTTATATGATTGAATATCTTCAACAAAACTGGTTGCAATTTATAGGACTTCTTTTAGGTCTTATATATATCGCACAGGAATACAAAGGAACCCATTGGATGTGGCTCACAGGTTTTCTGATGGCAGCCATAAACCTTGTTGTGTATGTTATGAAAGACCTTTTTGGGCTGGGTGCAATACAAGGGTATCAGGTGCTGATAAGCATCTACGGATTCTGGGCGTGGAAGTTCGGAAGAAAGAAGATAGTGTTTCAGTGGAAACTCATAGACGATGTCAATGGCGAAGCAACAATAACAACAAAACGTACAGAACGCCCTGTCACACACATGCCGACGGAAGCATGGGTGTATGCATGTCTTGCCATTGTTGCCATAACAGTAGTACTCGGCGTGTTCTCCGACTACATTCTCGACAGTAGAGTGCCATGGTGTGATGCTGTGTTGACAGCATTTAACATAGTGGCTGTGATGATATTGACAAGGAAATATCTGGAACAATGGTTCTTCTGGATAACATACGACGTCATCTTCATCATAGTAAGCATTGTATGGACCCACATGTATTTTTATGCAGTTTTGGCACTCTGTTACATTATAGCAGGAATCTTCGGATATTTCAACTGGAAACGTATGATGAAAGAGTCCGAAGAAAGTGAGAATGGTATTTCTTTGACATAGATGAAGATTCTATTATTAGGCGAATACAGTAACGTACACAACACCCTTGCTCAGGCACTGCGACATCTTGGGCATGAAGTACTGCTCGTTAGTGACGGAGATAGTTGGAAGGACTATCCTCGCGACATAGACGTAAAACGTGGCAAAGGTCTGTTTGCTGGTTTGCGACTATGGATAAAGATAATGTGTCTGTTGCATAAGTTTCGAGGATATGATATTGTACAGCTGATAAATCCAGTTTTCTTTGATTTGAAAGCAGAAAGACATTATGCTTTGTATAAATATCTGAAAAAACACAATAGAAAGGTGGTACTGGGAGCATTTGGCATGGATTATTATTGGGCAAAAGTAAACACCACCGAAATGCCGTTGAGATACAGTGATTTCAATATAGGGAAAAAACTACGTACTGATGAAGCTGCATTGCTTGTTAGTAGGGAATATCTAAATACACCGAAAGGAGATTTGTGCAAATATATCGCTGACGATTGCGATGGAATCATTGCAGGATTATATGAATATTGGGTTACATATTCTGCTCTTCACGATAAAACAGAATATATCCCATACCCAATAGATTGCAGTAAATCAATTTATTACGATAGATTAATTAAAGAAACTGATTACCCAAAAATATTTATCGGAATCAGTCGTGGACGTTCAGAATACAAGGGAACGGACATCATGTTGAAGGCAATGCAGGATTTGCAGAAAAAATATCATGACAGATTTGAATTGACTGTAGCTGAAGGCATTCCTTACGAACAGTATTCTACTATGCTTGACGCATCTGATGTTATATTAGACCAACTATATTCTTATACTCCTGCTATGAATGCACTGTTGGCAATGTCTAAAGGAATCGTCGTTGTCGGTGGGGGAGAAGAGGAAAATTATGAAATACTTGATGAAAAAGAATTACGCCCTATCATCAACGTTCTGCCTACTTATCAGAGTGTCTATGATGAACTGGAACGTATCATTCTACACCCAGAATTGTTAAACGGACTGAAACATGACAGCATAAAATATATCTGCAAGCACCATGATATGATGAAGGTGGCAAAGAAATATGTTGCTTTTTATAATAAAACGTTGAAAGATGTCTGAACAGATAAAAGTAGAACAAGGAAATTCGTATCACAACATACTGAAATACATTAGCATGTTTGGCAGTGTGCAGATCATCAATGTACTGATAGGATTGGTGCGAAACAAGTTAGTCGCTGTAATACTGGGTCCTAATGGTTTCGGTTTTATTTCATTGCTTAATTCTACCATAAAACTGATAAGCGAAAGTACAAATCTTGGGATATCCTTTACTGCCGTACGACAGATTTCGGATTATTTCGAACAGAAAAACGAAGAGAAGACCATTCATTATATAAAGGTAGTACGTTCGTGGAGTCTGCTTACTGCATGTTTCGGTGCTTTTGTATGCATTGCTTTAGCTCCTTTTTTAAATCAATGGACATTTACTTGGGGCGACCACACATTGCACTTCATGATGTTATCACCTGTCGTCTTCTGTACAGCAATAATGGGAGGAGAAATGGCAATTCTGAAAGGCACTCGTCATCTCAAGGCATTGGCACAGATTTCCGTGATAAATGTTCTAGGTGCCCTCTGTATTTCTATTCCTCTGCTGTACGTGTTCCATCAATCAGGTATAATCCCGTCATTGAATCTTGTTGCTTTTTTCTCATTGATAATCACCTTGTTATACTCTTTACGTTTCTATCCTTTGAAACAAAAAAATGAAAAGTTTTTTGCCGATGGCTTGGAAATGTTGAGAATAGGAGTGTGTTTTACACTTGCCGGTATTGCTGGTAGTGGTGCAGAAATGCTAATAAGAACATACCTCAACAATGTTTCTGGACTTGACATAGTTGGATTATACAATGCAGGATTCATGATATGCGTGACATACGCAGGGATGGTATTTGCCGCTATGGAAACAGATTATTTTCCAAGACTTTCTGCTGCATATCACAATGTCACAAAAATGAACGACACTATAAATCATCAAATCGAAGTGTCTTTGCTCATTGTGGCACCTATGCTGATAGCTATAATAATTTTCTTGCCGATACTGATTCCATTACTTTTCAGTAGCAAATTCATCGAGGTCATACCTATGGCACAGATTGCTATCATGGCAATGTTCCTCCATGCTGTAGATTTACCTATTGAATATCTGCCTCTTGCTAAAGGCGATTCTGTTACATATTTTATGATTGAATTTATTTACGATGCTATTTTCGTAATTGCAATAATTTTAGGATATAATTATTGGGGACTCCTAGGCACTGGAGCTGCATTATTGTTTGCCCACATCATAAATTGTGTAGGTGTTATCATTTATTGTCATTGGAGATACAAGGTCAGATTGTCACAAAAGGTAACGATTCTCTTCTGCATCTCATCGTTGTTGGGAACACTTGCATACTTATTCACGCTAACAATTTACGGAATCCCTTACTGGGTTTTAGGTAGTCTTGTTCTCTGTATTAGTGTACTTACATCATACATTCTCTACAAACGTTTTTCAGTATGATAAAAGTTTCAGTCCTTGTAGCCGTATATAATTCGGAAAGATATCTTTCTCAGTGTCTGAATTCATTGATAAATCAGACATTGAAGGACATTCAGGTAATATGTGTTGATGACTGTTCTACTGATTCATCATTGAAGATATTATATGATTATGCAGAGAAGGACAATAGGATTGACGTGATACATTTGAATGAAAACAAAGGTCCTGCTCATGCAAGGAATCAGGGACTGTTACGAGTAAAGGGGAAATATGTCTGTTTTCTTGATTCTGATGATTGGTTTGCCCCCGATGCACTTGAATTGGCTGTAAATACTTTTGAAAAGTATCCCCTGACTGGATGTGTGCTGTTTGACTGCCATCATGTAGATTCGGTAGGGGAGAAGACTCCTTTTCAAAATTCTCATTTCATTGTAAAAAGTGGCACAGAGGCATTTATTGACTCGTTGACATGGAAAATTCATGGAGTCTATATGGTTACATCAGAAATACATTTTAGATTTCCATACGATGAAACGTGTAAGACATATAGCGATGATAATACTACACGACTTCATTATTTCAATTCAAAAGAGGTAAGAGAATGTAGTGGAATATATTATTATAGACAAAATAACAATTCTATCACGCATATTGTCAACACAAATCATTTGGATTATTTGCGTGCAAATGAAAGTATGATGAAAACTTTGTTGCAGTTGAATTGCGATAAGGATGTTTTGCATCAATATCATCAATTGCGTTGGCTTAACTTAGTAGGTGTCTATTATTTTTATTTCCGTCATCGTCCAAAACTCTCAAAATCTCAGCGTCAAGAATACACCGAAGTTATTCACGAATTTTGGAAAAAAATAATTCCCGATAAAGATAAGCAAACAGACAAGTTTGGCTATCGTCATTGTAAATCTTGGCAACGCTTCAAACTTCAGGAAGAACTATATTTCTTTTTGCGTTGCATTTTGGATTTTTTCAGAAAAAACTGAAAAATTACAACTCAACAATATTGTTATGAGAAAAGAACTGGTTAAAAGACGGATCATTTATTGGTGCCATATAACCACACTCATAACAAACCAAAAAGAATTGTTCGTTAGTAAACGTGTTTATACTTCCACATTGTGGACAAAAATAAACAGGACGGATGATGTAATTTGGTTTCTTTTTCATTTATTTATATATAAGTTAGTTGGTAAGACATAATGAGACAGAAATAATGAAATAATTCGATTCTCTTTTTATTTATTTATCATAATGGTCATTCTGCGAAAAGTTTCATTTCTTGAGGCATTACATTCGGATTGTCTGATTTTACTTTAAGGATTATTGTTGACCTTCGGTCTTCGTCCGTCGCACCTCGGCATAGATTGAGCAAGCTCATCTCTGCTCTCGCTTCGCTCGACTCCTTCGTCGCAAGCAGAGAACACTTGAAGTTCTCCGCCGGTTTGTTGTCCGTTCCAGATTTATTTTCTATACTTTTTATAAGAACAACCAATTGTCCATTGAAAAGTTTCATTTTTGGCTCTGTAAAAATTTCCGTAGAAGTTGCGTCTCCATTACAGCAGGCTTGAAACACTCCGGCTCCTTCAACACTGAAACTGAGGTTGTCTTGTGCCGTTGCACAGAAATTTCCATCTTTATCCATCATAGAAATGGTAATAAAGGCAATATCATCACCGTCTGCACACAAAATGGTCTTGTCTGCTTCCAATTTTAGTTTATATGGATCTCCTGCTGTTTTTATGCATTTTTCGCCTGCTTTCTTGCCATCCATATCATAAACCACTACTTTTAGTTCACCGGGTTGATATTTTACATCATTCCAACGTAATCTGTATTTATCATAATCATGAAATATACTATTCTTGCTTTTTGTGCGTATTCCTTGTGAAATACCATTCACAAATAGTTCTGCCTTAGGATAGTTAGTATAACAATACACAGGCACTGTCTGTCCTATACGTTCTGGAAAATTCCAATGAGGCAACAAGTGTATTGTTTCTTTTTCCTTATTCCAATGGCTTCTATACAGATAAAAACGGTCTTTTGGCAGTCCTGCAAGGTCTATAATTCCAAAATAACTACTCCTTGACGGCCAATACTCATCGTATGGCGTCGGCTCACCGAGATAATCATATCCTGTCCACACAAATTCGCCTATCACCCAATCTTTTTCCTGCCAATACCAGTCATCATCAGGAAGATTACTCCACCAACAGCATTCCATATCATACCCATTACATTGGCCGTCATCGTACATCTTATTGTCTGCCTTTACAACAGGAAACTTATACACTCCCCTACTGCTGACTGTCGAAGCAGTTTCACTACCTAATAAAAAACCTTGAGGTAGTCTGTTGTGTGCTTCTTCATATTTTTCTAATCGGTAGTTGTATCCCGGAACATCCAAAGCTTGTGCAAAACCAGATTCAATGGCTCTTGTGCTCTTGTCCATACCGCTCGTCACCATTCTTGAAGGGTCAAGTCGGTGGCAGATATTCTGCAGTCGTTTTATTGTCGAAACTGCATTTTTATCAGTCTGTTCTGGAATCTCATTACCGATACTCCACATTATATTTGAAGCATGGTTCCTGTGATTCAAGACAAGATTTTCAATATCTCTATCTGCCCATTCATTAAAGAAAAGATTGTAACCATTCTTGCATTTTGGATAGTTCCACATATCGAAACTCTCTGCCATTACCATCATGCCGAGTGAATCATATACTTCCATCTGCATGGTGCTTGGCATATTGTGTGAGGTACGTATAGCATCGCATCCCATATCTTTCAAAGTCTTCACCTGACGGATTAGTGCAGCTCTGTTCACGGCAGCACCAAGAGGTCCCAAGTCATGATGCAGGCATACTCCTTTTATCTTCCGCGTTTGTCCATTCAGTTGAAATCCGTGTTCTTTTGTTATCTTTACCGTCTTGATGCCTATTTTCATGTTTTCCAACACTGCCATCCCTTTGCCTGTCTTTACGGAAGACCGTACTGTATATAAATAAGGAGTCTCTGGCGACCATAACCGTGCATTTTTCATTACTATCTCACCTTTAGCCTTACCATCATTGTCAAGAGAGAAAGTCTTTTTCTTTACGCAGATTCCATCTGCATTCAATACTTCCACCAACACTTTCTTTGCATTTCCCACGACTTGCGTTTCATAAAGCAAAACTGCATCTCCTATCTGTATCTCGTTGTAATTATGGATGTTATTCAATGTTTTTGTATATACAAAAGTAGCCCATGTCGGTATATATTCATCTTTTCTTACTATCAGTTTCACTGGACGGTATATTCCGGCACCAGGATACCAACGAGAACTCTCTGCACGGTTGCGACACTGTACTTTAATCTCGTTCTCCCCGGCTATCAAGAATTGCGTTATGTCTAGTTTGAAAGCATTGTATCCTAGTTTCCACTCTCCCACTTTCTTTCCGTTGACGAAAACTACAGGCTCGCTCATCACGCCATCGAACAACAATTCCACATTGATATTCGTTTTCCCATCATCAATCTCCGGTATGGAAACATTTGTCTTGTATGTCCCCTCTCCTATCCATGGCAACGCTCCTGAACGCCCAGTCTTCTCTGTCGCAACCTTCTCTCCGTTCTGTTCTATTGCAACAATTTGTTTATCAATATCTTTATCAAAAGGACCAGATATTGCCCAGTCATGAGGTGTCCTCACCTTTTTCCACACAGAGTCCGTTGCCAACTTGAAATCCCAGTCACGCAGTTCCGTAACCCTTATTCCTGCCACACTCTCCAAAGTGGCGAGGAGCATAAGCATAATAATGAGAAAACATTTTTTCATATTGCCAATAGATTGTTTTCTGCAAATTTAATCTTTTTTCATGAAAAAACATTTATATTTGTGTCATCATTACAATAACTTAAAAATCATTTTATGAAAACAAGAATCCTACTCATTGTTTCATTGTGCCTTTTTACCATTGCAAATATGGCACAGACACCGCAGGTTAAAGTCGATATCAGTATGTCTGGACGACAGGCTGACGAAGTATTGGAGCCTGGATATACCATTTGGCAGAATATGGGCGAATCGCTCACCGTTGAAGGTATCACCTTTTCTCTAAGCGTTCCTCAAGGTGCTTCCAGTTCTCTGCGTACCGGATGGAACAAGGCTTTTATCCAAAATGCCGACAACAAGGCAAAGAATGGTCGTCTTACTGGCGATGGTGTAAATCTCGATCCCAATGAGTGTGGAGAGTTTTCGCTTACTATAAAAGGCCTCAATGCAGGTACTCACACCATACAGACCTATCATAATCGCTGGCAAGACCCTGCACAGTTCACGAAATGGCCCATCACCATTGTCTGCAATGGCAAGGAGGTATTTTCACGGATTTCCACCACATTCCAAAAGAGCATTGCATCAGATGCAACGGTACTACTTACGACCTTTACCATAGAGAAGACTGGCGACGATGCAATACTGACATTCATAACACGCGAGAGCGAAGGACCGGAAGATGGTACGAAGACGAAGTTCGATCGTAGCCCCATCCTAAACGGTTTTGAACTGAATACCGCCGTTGCCACAGAACAGGCAAAACGTCCGTCTCCTACATCTGGCAATATGCACGTTGATGCAGACGACGGAACGTGTCTGCTGTCTTGGACTGCTGCCAACGACAATGTCAAACAACACCTTATTTATATAAGCACTGACTCTGCAGAAGTGGCAAACATGACTATGCCGACAGCCACGCAGACAGTAAAAGACACAACATATCTTGTTAAAGACCTCTACTTCCTCAACACCTATTGGTGGCGTATAGACGAGGTTGATGATAAAGGCAATGTCACCACTGGTAACGTATGGTCATTCCGTCCGCGCAAACTGGCTTTCCAAGGTGCTGAGGGTTACGGACGTTACGCCATAGGAGGTCGCGGAGGACAGGTTTATCATGTGACAAACCTCAAGAACGACCATCAACCAGGATCATTTTTATATGGTCTTGTAGATATGGAAGGTCCGCGCACCATCGTCTTTGATGTTGCCGGCATCATCGATATGGAATATAATGCAGTTTTCGTTGACGACTATGTTACCATAGCTGCACAGACAGCACCGGGAAAAGGTATCTGTCTCAAACATTCAAATATGAATCTCGGCAACGACAACATCTGCCGTTTCCTGCGCGCTCGTCGTGGATATGGCGATACGGGCAACGCAATGGGCATGGCAGGATGCAACTACTCTATTGCCGACCATGTATCTGCATTATGGGGAACAGACGAAACATTCTCAAGCCGTAACGGAAAGAACATCACTTTCCAGTATTGCATGATTGCAGAAGCACTCGGCATTGCCGACCATAAAAATTACAGTTCCGGTAAAAACCACGGTTTTGCCGCCACCATCGGAGGTGATGTGGGGACATTCTCACACAACCTACTCATTGACTGTCAGGGACGTAACTGGAGTCTCGGTGGCGGACTGACTGGCGATGGCTACTATGCCGGACGACTGGACATCTTCAACAATGTGGTCTATAACTGGGGCGGACGTGCAACCGACGGAGGTGCTCACGAAGTGAACTTCGTAAACAACTTTTACAAAGTAGGCCCTGCCAATGGCACGAAGACATTGCTGACAGCCCAACTCGAAGGCACAGGCAAAGGCACACAGAGTTATTTTGTAAGTGGCAACATACGACAGGCCATCAACAATGGTGTATACTCATACGACAAATACGGAGACACCTACAAATATACCACTTCAGGTGGTCAAGTGGTCGATTGGGAAGTTTTTGTTGATAAACCATTCTTCCCATCTTACGCTACAATACACAACGCAGAAGAGGCTTACAAGATTGTACTCAGCGATGTCGGCGCCACAATGCCTTGTCGTGACCAACAACATCTGCGTATGATACGAGAAGCATCAACAGGTACATACACTTATATTGGCAGCCGTTCAGGAATAAAAGGACAGATAGACAACGAGAGTGACTGTGGAGGCTTTGAGGCGTTCCCAGAGGATAAGCGTGACAAAAACTTCGACACAGATCAAGATGGCATTCCAAATTGGTTTGAGACCATCATAGGCAGCGATGCCAATTTGGCAAACAATAATGATGACCCAAATCATGATGGCTGGACACTCCTCGACGACTATCTCGAATTTATCTCGCATCCGTATCTCATACTTGCTCCAGAACAGCAAACCACACTCAACCTTGCACAGTATTTCCGTGGCTATACTAAGTCACCAATATATTCTGTTATGAACAATAGTGATGTCAAAACAACCGTTACAGACTCTACCCTCACCATTAAAGCGGGTACAACAACCTTGCTGTCAACACTCTCTGTAAGTGTTACAGATGCAGATGGAGCCACCTTAACCCAGCCTGTCAATATAGCGGTAAGCGGCACGAACACAGCAATACAGTCTCTCTACGATGAAGACAAGATAGACGTAGTATCACGGGAGTTCTATACACTTGACGGACGGAGAGTTTCTCATTTAAGGAGTTGCGAAACCTATATCATGAATGTCATCGACCGACAAGGAAACAAACATTCTGTCAAGATTCTAGCAGATTAAAATGTTAAATAATATTAAATATTTTATGTGTGTTCGTACACAATTGTGCATTGTGCATTTTTATCAATAAAATATTTGGAGATTGAAAATTTTTGATTTACTTTTGCATCAGTTATCCTGAAAACAATCTTTATACCTTTAAAAAAACTAATACCTATTTATAAAGCAACTACTTGTGAAAGCGGTTGCTTTTTTAATTCCATCTATTGAACACCTCTACCCTCCCCTTTTTACCCTTAGTTCTACATTATTCGTTTGGTTACTTCTCGTAAATGTTCTTTATTTTGACAAAAACAAGAAAAACAGCTTGTATTTATTGTTTTCATCTTGTAGATGGATTGTGTTATGTTTGCGTATGTTCGTCTGCAAGCAAGCTTTCACGCCTATCCACAAACATACCACTATGGTGTTCCACCACCTAACAATAAATCCAAGCAAAAAACAACGCTTTGCCAAAAAAAATAAGGTTAGAGGAGGCTTAGCCTACGATACGCTTCGCTACGATACGCCTTTGGCTACGATACGTTTCACTACGATAAGTTATCGTAACGTAGTGTATCGTTATTAAGATTAGAAAGCTATTAGTTTTTTTACTGTTTTTGTTTTCTAAATTTCTAAATTTAATCCGCTACGCGTCTTTTATTCCTCCTCGTCTCAGCAAATCAAATAAATTTGTTTGCATTCCTCTTGTCGTCAGTTCTAATTTATTTCAAAAATTTTGTCCCTTCGATGGATTATTGTACTTTTGCAAAGCTATGAAAGGAAAGATATTTCTATTCGTTAAAACATGGATTCTGCCCATCAGCATCGCAGTCGGTGTGCTGGGCTATCTCATCTATGTCAATATCCCCGAACTGAATTTCACTCATCATGCAGTAAGCAGTTTTGTAAACTTTGCAAATCCCTTTCTGCTATTTTGCATGCTCCTCCTCTCCTTCTGCAAGATAGACTTCCGCGAGATACGTCCACGTCCGTGGATGACCTACCTACTACTGGTGCAGATTATAGGATGCACCATCTTCACCATCCCCTTGTTTCTCTTTCCCGACAGTGCCTACAGGATATTGCTCGAAGGTGGCATGCTCATGTTTGTATGCCCCACCGCCTGTGCCGCAGTCGTCGTCAGTTACAAGCTGGGAGGCAAGATGGAAAACGTTATTGCCTACACCATCGTCTCCAACATAGCAGCGGCAATACTCTTTCCCCTCATCATCGCCATCCTCTCCACAAGGTCAGGACATGTAGCAGACGTCACCTTCTTCTCCACCTTCCTGAAGATAATGTGTCACGTCTTCCCTATCCTCATCTTGCCCATGTTCGTAGCAGAGTTCCTCCGACATTTCATGCCCCGTGTCCACACCTACCTCGCAGCCAACACAGAAGCAGCATTTTATATTTGGGCATTGACACTTGTCTTCTGCATGGGCATCTCAACAAAGGTCTTGATGGAAAGCGACATCCAACCATCCATGCTAATTTTTCTCGCACTCACCATACTCGTATGCTTTGACTTGCAGTTTCGCCTTGGGCATAAAATAGGACTCAGGCACAGCGATCGCGTAGCAGGAGGACAGACATTAGGACAGAAGAACACCTCTTTTGCCATCTGGCTAGCCTATATTTTTATGACGCCTGTCACAGCCCTCGCCTCAAGCATCTACATCCTCTACCAAAACTGCTTCAACTCTTGGCAAATATACCAAAAGCAAAAAGAATGTCGCTCACAAAAGAAATCAGCTAAAAAGCAGCTGTAGTAACAAATAAATAATATGGAATGAAAATTAATTTTTGAAATATGAAAACAAATGAGAAGATAGTGGCAGCAGTAATCGTAGCCATAGGAATAATAGTGATGGGATATGCCCTTCGTAGTGGTATCATTCAGTTTAAGGACATGGACAGACGCGTTACCGTGAAAGGACTCTCGGAATGCGAGGTGAAGGCAGACAAGGTGACATGGTCACTGACGTACAAAGAGTTGGGCAATGATCCAACGGATATGTACAATCTGTTGGAACAGAAGAATGACAAGGTTGTAACCTTCTTGAAGAGCTCAGGCATCAAAAGTGAGAACATCAGTATCAACCCACCTCAGATAGTAGATAGGCAGGCCGACAACTATGGTAATGAGATTATGAACTACCGCTATAAGGCAACAAGTGTCATCACCGTAACCTCCAATGAGGTGGAGAAGGTGCGAAGTCTATTAAGCAAACAATCAATGCTGATGAAACAAGGAGTAGCACTTGTCAGTAACGAGTACGACAACAACAACGTAGTGTATGAGTTCACAGGCTTAAACAAGATTAAACCAGAGATGATAGAAGAAGCAACAAAGAATGCTCGTAC
Source organism: Candidatus Equicola stercoris (assembly GCA_018065415.1). GTDB lineage: Bacteria > Bacteroidota > Bacteroidia > Bacteroidales > Bacteroidaceae > Prevotella. The sequence continues at coordinate 2,596 of JAGHTI010000025.1, read as the reverse complement.
CGCAGCACAAAAATTTGCCGATGACTCAGACAGCGAACTTGGAAAGATATACTCAGCACAGCAAGGCCAGTTTTCTATTGAAGACCGTGATGCCCACACACCATACATCAAGAAAATCCGTGTAGTCAACACCATTGTGTATTCTCTGAAGTAATGTGTCGATGGTGAGATGTGACCAACAACCGAACCTTAAAGACAGTACACCTGCTACGTTGCAGATCCCGAAGGCAATCAAGTAGAGATAAGCACGTTTAAGGAATAGACAATGGAAATTTTCAATAGACATTACATTATAAAGAATTGGCATTGGAATTACTAACAGAAAAAAACAAAATAGCATATATGAAACGAATTATTATTGCGACACTATTTCTATGCTTCTTTATTGGAATTAATGCGCAGAATATAAGCAGGAGTCAGGCTATTGCCGACATCGACACGTTGCTTTACACACTCACAGAGGTGCATCCCAATCTCTACGACAAAATATCAAGGAGTGACCTTAATGATAAGATTGTAAACCTCAAGGCAGGATTGCAAGGTTTGTGCCAGCGAGAAGAATCAAGCTTGATTGAATTCTCGAGTGCAGCCGAAGCTCGACTTTGTCAAGGTTCGTGCCAGCGAGCAGAATCAAGCTCGCATGAATTCTCGAGTGCAGCCGAAGCTCGGCTTTGCCAAGATTCAATCTATGCGATAGAACTTTACGGTCTCATTGCTCCTATTGTAGCACAGATTGGCGATGCACATACTACGATGGTACTCCCTTATAGGGATGTGATGCTCAAGGTAGGAAAGTATATACCCGTATATCCTACCATAGATAACAACACGGGTAAGATATACGTAAAGGCAAGTGTGGGCAATTTGGTGCCTTACGATTCGGAAATAGTAAGTATCAATGACGTGAGTGCCAAGGAGATGAAGGACAGGATGCTTATGTTCGTAGGTGGCGAACGGGAGTTCTTTCGCCTCAGTATGATAGACAACAATATAATGGGGTTGTTTCACTACCTTTTCGCTGCACAGGAGTATGCAATCACATACATAGAGCCAGGTAGTAAGGAAAAGAAAAGTATCACCCTAAAGCCAGTTGAGGCAAACAAACTAAACTCTGAACTGGTGCTCTCGCCAAAGATAATGAGACTGATGTCAGAGCACGGCAGTGGAGAACCATATTCGTTCCGCATCATAGACGATAAGCCTGTGGCTGTGATGAACTTCGATGCTTGTCAGGACGTGAATGGCATGAAAGCCTTTGCCGACTCAATGTTTACGGAACTTCGCAAACGAGACATCAAACATCTTATCATTGACATGCGTTACAATGGTGGTGGAAACTCCGCTGTCGGCGATGTACTGCTGTCGTATATCGCACCCAAACCCTTTGCACAATATGGTAAAACCTTGATAAAGGTTAAGCCTACTACCATCGCCCTTACAGGAAACAGATATGAAAAGCCCGGCACCCTCTTGTATCCAGAGGATCCTGATTCACGTCATGAACCATTGCCTATTGCACAACGGTTCGCTGGCAACGTGTTTCTCCTCACGAGTCACACTACATTCTCCTCGGCATCTAGCTTTGCATGGGCATTCAAAGAAGCTGGCTGCGGAATGATTATTGGTGAAGAGACGGGTGGCATGAGTGTCCATTACGGTGATGTCGTCAGTTTCAAACTTCCTAACTCCGGCTTAGTAATCAATGTATCGCACAAACGTTTCTGGCTCCCTGGTGCCGACGAAAATGACATCCACGGAGTATTACCCGACATCTTATGCCCACAAGAACATGCACTTGAGACTGCAATAGACTGCATTGATAATTGATAAGTAATAATAAAAAGTCAAAAAGTCAAAGAGTCAAAAAGTCCAATCATCAGACTCTCAGACCTCTCAGACCTCTAAAAGCCAAACAACCGAACCACTAAAACATGAACATACGATTAGAACAACCAGAAGATTATCGTGAGGTTGAGAACCTTACACGTGAAGCATTCTGGAATGTTTATGCACCAGGATGTGTGGAACATTATGTACTCAATCAATATAGAAGTAATCCCGACTTCATTCCTGAACTGGACTTTGTGATGGAAGTGGATTCTACGAACTCATTAACAGGAAAGAGAATTATTGGACACATCATGTTCTCACGGGCAAAAATCACCCTTGATTCTCCCCTGAGTGGGGAGTTAGAAGGGGCTACTTTTGGTCCAATAAGTATTCATCCCGACTACAAACGCAAAGGTTATGGTCTCAAGCTTCTGCAATATGCTCTCGAGAAAGCACGTAAAATGGGTATCGGTATTGTCTGCATGGAAGGAAACATTGACTTCTACAAACATGCAGGCTTTGTAGTGGCAAGTACACTCGGAATTCACTATCATGCAGAGCCGAAAGAGGCAGAGGTTCCTTATTTCCTTGCACAGGAACTCATCCCTGGCTATCTCAACGGAATTGGAACCTATCATACTCCTAAAGGCTATTATGTAGCCTTTGAAAACAAGGAAGCCTTCGAAGCTTACGAGGCTACTTTCCCTCCTAAAGAGAAGAAAGTGATTGATGGTCAACTGGTAGATGATTGCACAAAGAATCCTAA